>NC_016819.1 GCF_000241955.1 Rahnella aquatilis CIP 78.65 = ATCC 33071 | reverse complement strand
ACTCATAGAGTGACCCGTGGCACAGGCCGCCTGGATCTACCAGATGTTCCAGGATACCTGCGGAACACCGGGCAACGCCGAAGGCTCGTTTACATTCGACCAGATGTTAGATGACATCATGCTGTATTGGTTGCCCAACACCGGTGCGTCGTCGGCTCGACTGTATTGGGAGAGGGTTCAGACGCGTTGGTCACCGCCAGCCAGTTTGTCCAAACCGATTACACTACCAACCGGCCCGGCTTTGTACGAAAACATTCCTCCTAAAAGGCCAGCAGAATACGGGTCTTTTCACACTCATTTCTCCCGAAACCCGCCATCGGTTTGTTTGTTTTATAACAAACTGTACGCAGATTGTTTTCTCTGCTTCTAATATTTCCAACTCATTAAATTTAAAACGCATATTTTTCAATGGGTTTACAGCTTTGGCATGGTGGTACAAACACTGCAATAGCCTGTATGTCAACTGGACACTACAGGAGAGAAAACAATGGCAATGCGTCAATGTGCAATCTACGGGAAAGGGGGTATTGGGAAATCCACCACTACCCAAAACCTTGTAGCGGCTCTGGCCGAAATGAATAAGAAGGTCATGATCGTCGGCTGTGACCCTAAGGCTGATTCAACCCGCCTCATTCTGCATGCGAAAGCACAGAACACCATCATGGAAATGGCCGCTGAAGTAGGCTCCGTGGAAGATCTGGAGCTGGAAGATGTGATGCAAATCGGCTATGGCGGCGTGCGCTGTGCGGAATCAGGCGGCCCTGAGCCTGGTGTGGGTTGTGCCGGACGCGGGGTGATCACCGCCATCAACTTCCTCGAAGAAGAAGGCGCGTATGTGCCGGATTTGGATTTCGTGTTTTACGACGTATTGGGCGATGTGGTCTGTGGCGGTTTCGCGATGCCAATTCGCGAAAACAAAGCGCAGGAAATCTACATCGTGTGCTCCGGTGAAATGATGGCGATGTATGCCGCCAACAACATTTCCAAAGGCATCGTGAAATACGCGAAATCGGGCAAAGTTCGCCTGGCCGGGCTGATCTGTAACTCCCGCCAGACGGATCGCGAAGATGAACTGATCATCGCGCTGGCTGAAAAACTTGGCACGCAAATGATCCACTTCGTGCCGCGTGACAACATTGTGCAACGCGCTGAAATCCGCCGCATGACGGTCATCGAATACGACCCGACTTGTGCGCAGGCAGATCAGTATCGTGCACTGGCGAACAAAATCGTCAACAACACCAAAATGGTGGTGCCGACACCGGTCACCATGGATGAGCTGGAAGCCCTGTTAATGGAATTTGGCATTATGGAAGAAGAAGACCTGACCATCGTCGGTCGTACCGCCGCCGAAGAGGCGTGATTTCGTCCCCTTTATCCAGAGATGCACAGACCTGCGGGAATGTGCACCTTTTCAGGCAATCAGCGGAGTCTTTATGACCAGTGAAACACGCGAACGTAACGAGGCATTGATCCAGGAAGTGCTGGAGATCTTCCCCGAGAAGGCGCTTAAAGATCGTAAGAAACACATGATGACCACCGACCCGGCGATGGAATCTGTCGGCAAGTGTATTGTCTCAAACCGCAAATCACAGCCGGGCGTGATGACCGTGCGAGGCTGCGCTTACGCCGGTTCCAAAGGCGTGGTCTTTGGCCCGATCAAAGACATGGCGCATATCTCCCACGGCCCGGTTGGTTGCGGCCAGTATTCTCGTGCCGGACGCCGTAACTATTACACCGGCTGGAGCGGCGTGAACAGCTTTGGCACCCTCAACTTCACCAGTGATTTTCAGGAACGGGACATCGTATTTGGCGGCGATAAAAAGCTCGACAAACTGATCGACGAACTGGAGATGTTGTTCCCGCTGACCAAAGGCATTTCGGTGCAGTCGGAATGTCCGGTCGGTCTGATCGGCGATGACATTTCTGCCGTCGCCAAAGCCAGCAGCGCCAAAATCGGTAAGCCGGTCGTGCCGGTACGCTGCGAGGGGTTCCGCGGTGTGTCGCAATCGCTCGGCCATCACATTGCTAACGATGTCATCCGCGACTGGGTGCTGGATAACCGCGAAGGCAATGAATTTGAAACCACGCCTTACGACGTGGCGATTATCGGCGACTACAACATCGGCGGTGACGCCTGGGCCTCACGTATTCTGCTCGAAGAAATGGGGCTGCGTGTGGTGGCGCAGTGGTCCGGCGACGGCACGCTGGTGGAGATGGAAAACACCCCGAAAGTCGCGCTCAATCTGGTGCACTGCTACCGCTCGATGAACTACATCTCCCGTCATATGGAAGAAAAACACGGCATTCCGTGGATGGAATACAACTTCTTTGGCCCGACCAAAATTGCGGAATCTCTGCGCGAAATCGCGGCGCGTTTTGACGATACCATCCGGAAAAACGCCGAAGCGGTGATTGAAAAATATCAGGCGCAAACGCAGGCGGTGATCGACAAATACCGTCCGCGTCTGGAAGGCAAAAAGGTGCTGTTGTATCTCGGCGGTTTACGTCCGCGCCACATCATCGGGGCGTATGAAGATCTGGGAATGGAAATCATCGGTACCGGCTATGAATTCGGTCATAACGATGATTACGACCGCACCTTACCGATGCTCAAAGAAGGCACGTTGCTGTTCGATGACCTGAGCAGTTATGAGCTGGAAGCGTTCGTTAAAGCGCTGAAACCGGATCTTGTCGGGTCAGGTATCAAAGAAAAATACATTTTCCAGAAAATGGGCGTGCCGTTCCGCCAGATGCACTCCTGGGATTATTCCGGCCCTTATCACGGCTACGACGGTTTCGGCATTTTTGCCCGTGACATGGACATGACGCTGAACAATCCGGGCTGGAGTCAGCTGACCGCCCCCTGGTTGAAAACGGCCTGACAGAGACGACAAACATTCCGTCAGTTCACAGATTTGTGGCGCGGAAGGAGAGAAACATGAGTCAAGATCTTGGCACCCCAAAATCCTGTTTCCCGCTGTTCGAGCAGGATGAATACCAGAATATGTTTACCCACAAACGCGCGCTGGAAGAAGCACACGGCGAGGCGAAAGTGCGGGAAGTGTTTGAATGGACCACCACGCAGGAATATCAGGATCTGAACTTCTCGCGTGAAGCGCTGACCGTCGACCCGGCGAAAGCCTGCCAGCCGTTAGGCGCGGTACTTTGCGCGCTGGGTTTTACCAACACGTTGCCGTATGTCCATGGTTCACAAGGCTGTGTGGCGTATTTCCGTACCTATTTTAATCGTCATTTCAAAGAGCCGGTGGCCTGTGTTTCCGACTCAATGACCGAAGATGCCGCCGTTTTTGGCGGAAATAACAACATGAATGTCGGTCTGGAAAACGCCAGCGCGCTGTACAAGCCGGAAATTATTGCTGTCTCCACCACCTGTATGGCGGAAGTGATCGGTGATGACCTGCAGGCTTTTATCGCCAACGCCAAAAAAGACGGATTTGTGGATGCCGGTATGCCAATCCCGTATGCCCATACACCGAGTTTTCTGGGCAGTCATGTCACCGGCTGGGACAACATGTTTGAAGGTTTCGCCCGTACCTTTACCACCGACGCCACGCGGGAATATCAGCCGGGCAAACTTGCCAAACTGAACGTGGTGACCGGTTTTGAAACTTATCTCGGCAACTACCGGGTTATTCACCGCATGATGAGCCAGATGGGGGTCGAATGCAGCGTCTTGTCCGATCCGTCTGAAGTGCTCGACACCCCGGCTGACGGCCAATACCGCATGTATGCCGGCGGCACCACGCAAACCGAAATGCGTGATGCACCGGATGCCATCGACACCTTGCTGCTGCAACCGTGGCAATTACAGAAAACCAAAAAGGTGGTGCAGGGCGACTGGAATCAGCCGGGCACCGAAGTCAGTGTACCGATTGGCCTGGCGGCGACCGATGCCTTGCTGATGACGGTAAGCGAACTGACCGGCAAACCGATAGCTGACGCGCTGGCGACTGAACGTGGCCGTCTGGTGGACATGATGCTCGATTCCCACACCTGGCTGCATGGCAAGCGTTTCGGTCTCTACGGTGACCCGGATTTTGTGATGGGCATGACCGCATTCCTGCTGGAACTGGGCTGTGAACCGACCACCATTCTCAGCCATAACGGCAACAAGCGCTGGCAGAAAGCCATGAAGAAAATGCTGGCTGATTCGCCTTACGGACAGGACAGCGAAGTGTATGTGAACTGCGATCTGTGGCATTTCCGCTCGCTGATGTTTACCCGTAAACCGGACTTTATGATCGGCAACTCTTACGGAAAATTCATTCAGCGTGACACGCTGGCCAAAGGCGAACAGTTCGAAGTGCCGCTGATCCGCATCGGTTTTCCGATTTTTGACCGGCATCATTTGCACCGTCAGACCACCTGGGGATACGAAGGGGCGATGAGCATCCTGACGCAACTGGTGAATGCGGTACTTGAACAACTGGATCGCGAAACCATGAAGCTTGGCAAAACCGACTACAACTTCGACCTGATCCGCTAAAACCCTCGCCCTGTCACTGAACTGTGCCGGGGCTTTTCTCTTTACCGCCGGGGCGCGTGTCGCCGGGAGGGGCTTATGCCGATGGTTATTTTCCGACTGCGTAATAACAGTCTTTATTGCTATATCGCGAAACAGGATATGGAAGCCAAAGTGGTGCAACTGGAGCATAACCATCCGCAACAGTGGGGCGGACGTGTTTGTCTGGAAGGAGGAAAAGCCTATTACGTGGAACCTCAGCCGGGCATTCCGTCGTTTCCCGTCAGCCTGCGGGCAACACGATCAGAACTGTGAGAGGAGTGAATCCGATGTCAAAAGACGATCTGCTGTTCTGGCGTTTATTCGCCGTGGTGCAATTATTCCCGGAAATCCCGCCGCCGGAGGTGCTGGCCTGGCTGACACAGGGCAGTCGCGAAGGTGACGGCAATATCGGGCTGGCGCATTTACAGGCCATGAGTCTGGAAGAGCTGGAGGCGACGTTTCCGGGAGATGCCGGAAAGGTGACTGTCAGCCGCTGGCAGTCGCTAATGAGCTGCCTGCAGGGGCAACTGCCACCACATCTGACCCTGAATGAAAATCGCCGCCAGCCACAGCAGTTAAGGGTGGCATTTTCGTCTTTGGACGGCATCACGGTGAATGGTCATTTTGGGCAGTCGCATCTGTTTTTCATTTATGCGTTCGACAGTGACGGGCCGTATCTGATGGCGCTGCGCCGTACGCCGGTATCGCCCGAAGGTGAAGAGTCCAATGAAACCCGTGCGCGGCTGATCAGCGATTGCCATTTGCTGTTCTGTGAAGCCATTGGCGGCCCGGCAGCGGCGCGGGTCATCCGCCATAATATTCATCCGATCAAAGTGCTGCCCGGCGTGAGCATTGCGTCACAACTTGCTGCGCTGCAACGCATGCTGACCGAAAACATGCCGCCGTGGCTGGCGCGCCGGTTAGGCAAAAGTAATCCGCTGGAAAACCGTCTGTTCAGTTAACGTCCCTCTGCGGGGCGCGGTCTGCGCCCCGACATCCGTTGTTTCCTTTGTTTTCTTTGTGTCGTTTGTCATAAACACGACAATGAGATCCTGTTTAAAATCAGCAGGTAATCCGCTGGCCTGCTCCTTGCAACCTTCACCCTGATACTTATCTGTCATGACGAGGTTGCGATGAAGGCAAAAGAGATTCTGGCGCTGATTGATGAGCCAGCCTGTGAGCATAACCACAAGCAGAAGTCGGGTTGCAGCCTGCCGAAACCGGGCGCGACGGCAGGTGGTTGTGCGTTTGATGGCGCGCAGATTGCGCTGCTGCCGGTCGCGGACGTCGCGCATCTGGTGCACGGCCCGATTGGCTGTACCGGCAGTTCATGGGACAACCGTGGCAGCCGCAGTTCCGGGCCTTCCATCAACCGCATGGGCTTCACCACCGACATGAGCGAGCAGGATGTGATTATGGGGCGCGGCGAGCGACGCTTATTTCACGCCGTGCAGCACATCGTCAGCCATTACCATCCGGTGGCGGTCTTTATTTACAACACCTGCGTACCCGCGATGGAAGGGGATGACGTTGAAGCCGTGTGTCGCGCCGCATCGGCCGCCGCCGGTGTGCCAGTTATTTCAGTCGATGCCGCCGGTTTCTACGGCAGCAAAAATCTCGGTAACCGCATTGCCGGGGACGTGATGGTCAAAAAGGTGATCGGCCAGCGCGAACCCGCGCCGTGGCCGGAAAACTCACCGATCCCCGCCGGACACCGCCACAGCATCAGCCTGATTGGCGAATTCAATATTGCCGGCGAGTTCTGGCACGTTCTGCCGCTGCTCGATGAGCTCGGGATCCGCGTGCTGTGCAGCCTTTCCGGGGATTCCCGTTTTGCTGAAATCCAGACTATGCACCGTGGCGAAGCCAACATGCTGGTGTGCTCGCGGGCGCTGATCAACGTCGCCCGCAAAATGGAAGAGCGTTACCAGATCCCATGGTTTGAAGGCAGTTTTTATGGCCTGCGTTCCATGGCTGATTCCCTGCGCACGATCGCCGTGCTACTCAAAGACCCGGATTTACAGGCGCGCACAGAACGTCTGATTGAGCGCGAGGAGGCGGCGACACATCTTGCGCTCGCGCCTTACCGTGCGCGGCTCAGCGGGCGCAAGGCGCTGCTGTATACCGGTGGCGTGAAATCCTGGTCGGTGGTCTCGGCGTTACAGGATTTAGGCATCACGGTGGTGGCGACCGGCACCCGAAAATCAACCGAAGAAGACAAGCAGCGTATTCGCGAACTGATGGGTGAAGACGTGCTGATGCTCGACGAAGGCAATGCCAGAACCTTGCTCGATACCCTCTATCGTTTCGGCGGCGACATCATGATCGCCGGGGGCCGCAACATGTATACCGCGTACAAAGCCCGCCTGCCGTTCCTGGATATCAATCAGGAGCGCGAGCATGCGTTTGCCGGATATCACGGGCTGGTAAATCTGGCCGAACAGTTGTGTATCACCCTGGAAAGCCCGGTCTGGGCGCAGGTCAACCGTCTGGCGCCGTGGCGCTAAACAGACACATTGTGAGCGATGTTTCGACTCATTGTTTTGGAGACTGTGTATGGCTCAAATTCTGCGTAATGCCAAGCCGCTTGCCACCACGCCTGTCAAAAGCGGGCAACCGCTCGGGGCGATCCTGGCCAGTCAGGGGCTGGAAAATTGCATCCCGCTGGTTCACGGCGCGCAAGGTTGTAGCGCGTTCGCCAAAGTTTTCTTCATCCAGCATTTTCACGATCCGATCCCGTTGCAGTCCACGGCGATGGAATCGACCACGACTATCATGGGCTCGGATGGCAACGTCAGTACTGCGTTGACCACGTTGTGTCAGCGCAGTAATCCAAAAGCCATTGTGATTTTGAGCACCGGACTGTCAGAAGCGCAGGGCAGTGATTTGTCGATGGCGCTGCGTGAGTTTCGCGACAAAGAACCGCGCTTTAATGCCATCGCTATTCTGACCGTTAACACGCCGGATTTTTACGGCTCGCTGGAAAACGGCTACAGCGCGCTGATGGAAAGCGTGATCACTCAGTGGGTGCCGGAAAAGCCGCCGACCGGCATGCGTAACAAGCGCGTGAACCTGCTGGTGAGCCATCTGCTGACGCCGGGGGATCTGGAATTACTGCGCAGCTATGTCGAAGCCTTTGGCCTGCAACCGGTGATCCTGCCGGATTTATCACAGTCGCTGGACGGACATCTGGCGAATGGCGATTTCAATCCGGTCACGCAGGGCGGCACGTCGCAACGCCAGATTGAACAAATGGGGCAGAGCCTGACCACCATCACCATTGGCAGTTCGCTCAACTGCGCCGCCAGTCTGATGGCGATGCGCAGCCGTGGCATGGCGCTGAACCTGCCGCACCTGATGACGCTGGAAAACATGGACAGTCTGATCCGCCATCTGCATCAGGTGTCAGGCCGCGAGGTACCGGCATGGATTGAGCGCCAGCGCGGGCAACTGCTGGACGCCATGATCGACTGCCATACCTGGCTGCAGTCACAGCGTATTGCGCTGGCGGCAGAAGCGGATTTGCTGGTGGCGTGGTGCGATTTCGCTCAGAGCCAGGGAATGCGCGTCGGGCCGGTGATTGCGCCGGTTAATCAGCAGTCACTGGCCGGGCTGCCGGTCGAACAGGTGGTGATCGGCGATCTGGAAGATTTACAAACCCGGCTCGACAGCTACCCGGTTTCACTGCTGGTGGCGAACTCCCACGCTGCACCACTGGCGGAAAAAAACGGTATCGCGCTGGTACGTGCCGGTTTCCCGCTTTACGACCGTCTCGGGGAATTTCGCCGCGTGCGGCAGGGCTATGCGGGTATTCGCGACACCTTGTTCGAACTCGCGAACCTGATGCAGGCGCGCCATCACATGCTGACGGCGTATCACTCACCGCTCAAGCAGGTGTTCGGCCTGAGCCCGGTACCGGAGGCCAGTCATGAGGCGCGCTAACCGTTATCTCGATACCGTCAGCGTCACGCAGTGGCCGATGCAGGTGGCATTCGCAAGTTCCGATTATCACCACGTCGACCAGCATTTCGGTGCCAGCACCCGGCTGGTGGTGTACGGCGTAAAACAGGATCAGGTGCAACTGCTGCGGGTGGCGGAATTCAGCGCCGAATCTGGCCATCAGCAGGAAAAAATCGCCTGCCGGATGGCGGCGCTGGAAGACTGCGTGACGCTCTATTGCCTGGCGATTGGCGATTCAGTTTTCCGCCAGTTGCTGGAAATTGGCGTACGGGCGATCAAAGTGCCGCAAGACACCGACATCGCGCATTTGCTCAAACAGATGCAGCAACACTGGTCGGCTGCAGAGCGTCAGGTGACGCGCCGTGGCCGCGACCCTGGCCGTTTCGACAAACTGCTGGCGGGGGACGAATGGCAGGAGGAAGACCGCCCGTAACCTTGTGTCATCTGTATGACAAACCTGACAAATAGCGCGACATCCGTGTGGGATTTGATGCAGGCATCAGGGGCTATGTGGTTGAAATAACGCTGATAATGTGACTGGCATCACAATTGCTCAGTAGTCATAAACCCGTACAGGAGGTGACCCGATGATGGTAATTGAACCGGCGGTTTTTGACCGCTTGCTGGCGTTACAGCGGCAACTGTCGCCCCAGGGGGGCGGCCTGCGGATGACATTAGGCGGCGACCCGTGCGGCGGCTGGAAAGTGGGGCTGCACTGGAGCGCGGCCTTTCGGCCGCGTGACCACGTAGAAATGATTAACGGGCTACGCCTGCTGGCGGATCCGCTGCACTGGACGCTATTACAACATGCCACGCTGTCTGCCGGTGAACAGAACAGCTGCGCCGGAATACGGGTGGTTTTGCCAGCGGCATCCGCTTGTCACTGCGAAAGCGGCAGTTGTACGACATCACCCGAACCGGACTAATCAAAGGGGTTAAAGACATGTGGAATTATTCTGAGAAAGTGAAAGAACATTTTTTTAATCCGCGTAACGCCAAAGTCGTGGACGACGCGAATGCCATCGGTGACGTCGGTTCACTGAGTTGCGGCGACGCGTTGCGCCTGATGCTGAAAGTGGATCCTGAGACGGAAATTATTCTTGATGCCGGATTCCAGACCTTCGGCTGCGGCAGCGCCATTGCGTCCTCGTCGGCGCTTACCGAACTGATTATCGGCCGCAGCCTGACGCAGGCGCAGCAGGTGAGCAACCAGCAAATCGCCGACTATCTCGACGGTCTGCCACCGGAAAAAATGCACTGTTCGGTGATGGGGCAGGAAGCGCTGCGGGCTGCCATCAATAATTTCCGGGGTGAAGCGCCGGATGAAGATCATGAAGAAGGCGCGCTTATCTGCAAATGTTTTGCGGTCGATGAAGCGCAGATCCGCCGTGCGGTGCTCGCCAACGGCCTGACCACGCTCGAAGATGTGATCAACTACACCAAAGCCGGGGGCGGCTGCACCTCCTGCCACGAAAAAATCGAGCTGTGTCTGGAAGAAATCCTAAAAGAACATCCGGTGAAAAACCCGGTGGCGGCAAAAGTCAGGGATGAAAACTGGCTGGCGGTGGAAGAAGTCGTGGCGTCTTTGCGCCCGCACATCAGGGCTGACGGCGGCGACATGTCGCTGGTGCGCGTCGACGGGCAGGAAGTGACGGTGGAGCTTTCCGGCAGTTGCAGCGGCTGCATGATGACTGACATGACGCTGGCCTGGCTGCAACAGAAACTGGTTGAGCGTATGGGCCGTTATATACGCGTGGTCTCCGCCGCCTGACTGGGAAAAGAACAAACACATCCGCCCGGTAATGAGGAACAGACAATGAAAAATGTGTATCTGGATAACAACGCCACCACCCGTATTGATCCGATGGTGCTGGAAGCGATGATGCCGTATCTGCGCGATTATTACGGTAATCCGTCCTCGATTCATGATTTCGGTGGACCGTGCCGGGCCGGGCTGGAATGCGCCCGCGAACAGGTGGCGAGCCTGCTGGGCGCGGCGTATACCAGCGAAATTATTTTCACCTCCTGCGCCACCGAAGCCACGTCGACGGCCATTTACTCGGCCATTGCGCTGGCACCGGAACGCCGTGAAATTATCACCACCGCCGTTGAACATCCGGCCACGCTGGCAGTGTGCGAACACCTTGAGCGTCAGGGTTACATGATCCACCGTATCGGCGTCTCTGAAGAAGGCGCGCTGGATACCGCCCATTATTACGATGCGCTGAGTGAAAACGTCGCGCTGGTCACCATGATGTGGGCGAACAACGAAACCGGCGTGCTATTCCCGGTCAGCGAAATGGCCACTGCCGCCCATGAACGCGGCATTCTGTTCCACTGCGACGCCGTGCAGGCGGTGGGAAAAATTCCGATTTCGCTGCGTGCCACCGATATCGACATGCTGTCCTGCTCGGCGCATAAAATTCACGGGCCGAAAGGTTGTGGCTGCCTGTATCTGCGGCGCAACACCCGCTTCCGCCCGCTGGTGCGCGGCGGCCATCAGGAGCGCGGACGCCGTGCCGGGACCGAGAATATCGCCGGGATTGTCGGTATGGGCGCGGCCTGTGAACTGGCGGACGTGCATATGCCCATGATGGCGTCGGTGCAGGAAATGCGGGACCGACTGGAAACCGGCCTGCTGACCACCATTCCGCACACCTTGCTGATGGGCGCTAACCAGCCGCGCACGCCGAATACTGTCAACATTGCGTTTGAATATATCGAAGGTGAGGCCATTTTGCTGTTGCTTAATCATTGCGGTATAGCGGCATCCAGCGGCAGTGCCTGCACATCGGGTTCGCTCGAGTCTTCGCACGTAATGCGTGCCATGAATATTCCTTATACCGCCGCGCACGGCAGTATCCGTTTCTCCCTGTCACGGTTCACCCGTGAGCGGGAAATAGAATGGGCGATTGAACAGATGCCGGACATCGTGGCACGCCTGCGCACGCTGTCACCTTACTGGCAGCAGGATAAAGTGCAAATTGCACAGGGCGGCCTGTTTGCGCCGACCTACGGCTGAGACAGGAGACGGGTGATGGCGGCTTCAGAAGCGGAACGGACTGGCGGTGGTAACAGGCCCGTGGCGGTCACAATCAACGACACCACTTTGCGTGATGGCGAACAAAGCCCCGGCGTGGCATTTCGCGCCAGTGAAAAAATGGAAATTGCCCAGGCGCTGGTGAATGCCGGTGTCCGTGAGCTGGAAGCGGGGACACCGGCGCTCGGCGAGGAAGAGTGCGTGCGGCTGGCGATTTTGCGCAGACAACTGCCGGACACGGTGATGATGTCGTGGTGCCGGATGAATTCAGCAGAAATTCACGATTCTGCGCGGGTGGGCATGGACTGGGTAGATATCTCGGTACCGGCGTCAGATTTACTGCGCGAGCAGAAACTACATCGGCCATGGCCTGCGGTGATTGCCTCACTTAAACCGCTGGTGCAGCTTGCACACCGTCTCGGTATGCGGGTGTGTATGGGCTGTGAGGATGCCTCGCGCTCCGCCGATGAAACTTTGCACATGCTGGCGGAAGTGGCGGCGGATCTGGGCATAGAACGGATGCGGTTTGCCGATACGCTGGGCATTCTCGATCCCTTCAGTACCTTTACCCGTATTTCGGCATTACGCCAGCACTGGCACGGCGGGTTGGAAATACATGCGCATAACGATCTGGGTATGGCAACTGCCAACACGCTGGCGGCGGTCAGGGCGGGTGCGACGCATGTGAACACTACGGTGCTCGGGCTTGGCGAACGGGCGGGGAATGCGGCGCTCGAAAGCGTGACCTTGTCACTCGATCGTTGCCTGCATCTCGACTGTGGTATCGATTTCACCGAACTGCCGGCGTTGTGCCGCCTTGTAGCTGCTGCGGCGGGGAGAACCATTGACGTGCAGCATCCGCTGGTCGGCGGGCAGGTTTTCACCCACGAATCCGGCTTGCATGTGGCGGCACTGCTGCGCGACCCGCGCAGTTATCAGGGCATCGATCCCTCTCTGGTCGGGCGGGAATTTAATCTGGTGCTTGGCAAACACTCAGGCAGGCAGGCGGTGAGCGGCATCTGCGCGCGTCTGGGGTATATCCTCAGCGAGACACAAACCCTGTTGATGTTGCAGGAGGTGAAACGCTTTGCCGAACATTTCAAACGTAATCCGGGCGAGGATGAAGTGATCGCCATGTGCCAGATGCGGATGGACGATCAGATCCCGTTCGAAGGACAACTTCAGGCTCAGGGAGGCTGACATGGACTGGTTTACCCGTATTGAAGGTGTTGATGAGCTGGAATCGGCGCAGTCGTTTTTCGATTTCTTCGAACTGGAGGTGGACCCGGTCCTGTTACGCAGCCGCCATCTGCACATCATGGCGCAGTTTAACCAGCGGCTGACGGCAGCCGTGCCGGTACACTTTGTCGATGAGGAAGAATCAGACCGCGCTGACTGGCGGCTGGCCCGGCGTCTGCTGGCCGAAAGCTATCAGCACACCGTGGCCGGGCCGCTGAATACGCAGTCCGGGCTGGCGGTGTATCAGCGCAATAACGGCAGCTTTATCGACTGGAACGATTTGCTGGAGGTAAGGCCATGAAACCGGTATTTGAGGTCGACCAGCAGGTGAGAGTGACACGCATCGTACGCGATGACGGTACGTTCGCGGGTAAAACGTGCGGCGACTTACTGATCCGCCGCGGCAGTCTGGGATACGTGCGTGAATGGGGAGTGTTTTTGCAGGACACCATCGTGTATCAGGTGCATTTTCTCGACGACGACCTGATTATTGGCTGCCGCGAACAGGAGCTGATAGCCGGTGATGCCCCCTGGCTGGCAGGCGCTTTTCAATACGGTGACCGGGTCAGTTCGCGTCGCAGTCTGGTTATCCGTGGTGAAGTGGTGGTGCCGCAGGGCGGTATGGGCCGCGTGATGAGCTGTGAACCGCTGGACAGCATTTTTCATTATCAGGTTTTGTTTGCGCAGCGGATATTTCAGGTGCCTGAACATGCGCTGAAGCTCGAAGAGGAACTGGCATGAGTATACCTGTGTGGCACCGTTACAGCCGCTGGAAACTGGCAAAACAGATGAAACTGAGTGAAGAACTCAACCCGACGCCAGCGCAGTATCAGCAGTTTATCGAAGCCTGGCAGCGTCAGCAGGTGATAGAAGAAGCTGTGGCGCAGGCGGCCCTGGAACACGCGTTGAATATTGAACCGCAGTCGGTGGAAGTCACGCGGCAGGCGCTGGCCGCCGAGCTGCCAGAGCTGGAACTGACGGCGACCGAGACCGAAGAACTGCTATTACATCAGACGCTGTTGCGCGAACAGTTAAACTGGGTGCAGCAACAGGCACCGCTGCCGGATGATGCGCAGGTTGAGGCGTGGTATCGCGGGCATGCGCAGCATTTTGTTCGCCCCGAACAGCGTTACACCCGCCATCTGCTGCTGACCGTGGAGGGCAATTCTCCGGCGGTTCGTGAACAGATTGATGCCATTGCGCGCCGTTTGCGTGACGGGCATGCGCTGTTTGCCCGCCAGGCACTGCGCTATTCCCACTGCCCGAGTGCGATGGGCGGCGGCGTACTGGGCTGGGTCGGGCGCGGCATTCTTTATCCGCAACTGGAAGACACATTATTTCGTCTCGAGGCCGGGCAACTGAGCAGCCCCGTTGAAACCGAACTGGGCTGGCATCTGTTGTTGTGCGAACAAATTCGCCTGCCGCAACCCTTGCCGAAAGCCGAGGCCTTAACGCGGGTGCGTCAGCAACTGATTGCCCGGCAACAGAATCATTATCAGCGCCAGTGGCTGCAACAACTGATCAACGCCTGAGCCTGTTCTCCTTCTTGTTGGTGCAGACGGGTTAATGCCCGTTTTGCACGAAAAATGCACATAAACTGCCTTCGTTGCCTTATAACAGCGCATGGAAATCCTGCCTCCGGCCTTGTGCCACACCGCGCTTTGCCTGGTTTGTGGTAAAAACTGGCCCGCTTTGCATCCTGATGTTTAAAACACCCCGTTCAGATCAACCTTTGGGCAGATAAGTCCGCGAAAGGCCTGCAAATTGCAGGGTTATTACGGTTGGTTCAGGTGTGATTTGGGTTCCGGCATTGCGCAATAAAGGGGAGAAAGACATGAGTATTACGGCGTTATCAGCATCATTTCCTGAGGGGAATATCGCCAGCCGCTTGTCGCTGCAACATCCTTCACTGTTTTATACCGTGGTTGAACAATCATCGGTGGCGATTTCGCTGACCGATCCGCAGGCGCGCATTTGTTATGCCAATCCGGCATTCTGCCGCCAGACGGGTTTTGCACTTGAGACACTTTTGGGCGAGAACCACCGTCTGCTGGCCAGCCAGCAGACGCCGAAACATATCTATGACGAAATGTGGCGCACTTTGTTGCAGGGCAAATCCTGGAACGGCCAACTGATCAACCGGCGTAATAACCGTTCGCTTTATCTGGCGGATGTCACTATCACGCCTGTTTTAGGCGCGGACGGGCAGGTGGAGCATTACCTCGGCATGCACAAAGATATCAGCGAGAAATACGCGCTGGAGCAGCGGTTGCGCAACCACATCACCTTGTTCACGGAGGTGCTGAACAATATTCCCGCCGCCGTGGTGGTGGTGGATGAGCAGGACAATGTGGTGATGGACAATCTGGCCTACAAAACCCTGTGCGCGGACTGCGGCGGCAAAGAGCTGCTGGCTGAAATGGGCTATCCGCAACTCAAAGAGATGCTCAACAGTGGCGAACCGGTGCCGGTTTCCATGCGCGGCAACGTACGCTGGTTTTCTTTCGGTCAGTGGTCATTGCAGGGCGTTAATGAAGAGGCCAGCCGCTTTTTTACCGGCATTACCGCGCCGGGAAAACTGATTGTTCTCACCGACTGCACCGATCAGCATCACCGGCAGCAGCAGGGTTATCTTGACCGGCTCAAGCAAAAACTTACCAACGGCAAATTGCTGGCAGCCATCCGCGAGTCGCTTGATGCCGCGCTGATTCAGCTCAACGGGCCAATTAATATGCTGGCGGCTGCGCGTCGTCTTAACGGCGAAGAAGGCAACAACATGGCGCTGGAATTCGCCTGGCGCGAAGGCGAGCAGGCGGTGAGTCGCTTACAGGCCTGCCGTCCGTCGCTGGATTTTGAGCCGCAGGCAGAATGGCCGGTCAGTGAATTCTTCGACGATCTGAGCGCGCTGTACGACAGCCATTTTCTCAGTGACGGTGAATTGCGTTACGTGGTCATGCCATCTGATCTGCACGCTGTCGGGCAACGAACGCAAATCCTTACCGCGCTGAGCTTATGGATTGATCACACGCTGTCACAGGCGCAGGCCATGCCGTCTCTGAAGCTCTCGGTGAACATTGTTGCGAAGCAGGATGCGAGCTGGTTGTGTTTTGACATTACCGATAATGTGCCGCGTGAACGGGTGCGTTATGCCCGCCCGGAAGCGGCGTTTTCCCGTCCGGGGAATGGCATGGAGCTGCGCCTTATCCAGACGCTGATCGCCCATCATCGCGGTTCTTTAGATCTCTCGGTCCGCCCTGATGGCGGCACCTTGCTGACGTTACGCCTGCCGGTACAGCAGGTTATCACCGGAGGCTTAAAATGACCCAGTTACCTACCGCGGGCCCGGTTATCCGGCGCTTTGATATGTCTGCCCAGTTTACGGCGCTTTATCGCATCAGCGTGGCGCTGAGTCAGGAAAGCAATACCGCGCGCGCACTGGCGGCGATCCTCGAAGTGCTTCACGATCATGCATTTATGCAATACGGCATGGTGTGTCTGTTTGATAAAGAACGCAATGCACTGTTTGTGGAATCCCTGCATGGCATCGACGGCGAAAGGAAAAAAGAGACCCGCCATGTCCGTTACCGCATGGGGGAAGGCGTGATCGGCGCGGTGATGAGCCAGCGTCAGGCGCTGGTGTTACCGCGCATTTCAGACGATCAGCGTTTTCTCGACCGCCTGAATATTTACGATTACAGCCTGCCGCTGATTGGTGTGCCGATCCCCGGTGCGGATAATCAGCCTGCGGGTGTGCTGGTGGCACAGCCGATGGCGTTGCACGAAGACCGGCTGGCTGCCAGTACGCGGTTTTTAGAAATGGTCGCCAATCTCATCAGCCAGCCACTGCGTTCTGCCACGCCCCCGGAATCATTGCCTGCTCAAACGCCGGTCCGGTGCAGTGTTCCGCGCCAGTTTGGTTTTGAGCAGATGGTCGGGAAAAGTCAGGCGATGCGCCAGACGATGGACATTTTACGGCAGGTTTCCAAATGGGATACCACGGTTCTGGTGCGTGGTGAAAGCGGCACCGGCAAGGAACTTATCGCCAATGCCATTCATTACAACTCACCCCGTGCGGCCGCGCCATTTGTGAAATTCAACTGCGCCGCGCTGCCGGATAACCTGCTGGAAAGCGAACTGTTCGGACATGAAAAAGGGGCCTTCACCGGCGCTATACGCACCCGAAAAGGGCGCTTTGAACTGGCGGACGGCGGCACATTATTTCTCGATGAAATTGGTGAATCGAGCGCGTCGTTTCAGGCCAAATTGCTGCGCATTTTGCAGGAAGGTGAAATGGAACGGGTCGGCGGCGATACCACGCTGAAAGTTGATGTGCGCATTATTGCTGCCACCAACCGTAATCTTGAAGAGGAAGTGCGTGCCGGGAATTTTCGCGAAGACCTGTATTATCGCCTGAACGTGATGCCGGTTTCGCTGCCTGCACTGCGTGAAAGGCTGGATGATATCGCCGATCTGGCGCCGTTTCTGGTCAAAAAGATTGCGCTGCGTCAGGGGCGGGAACTGCGCATCAGTGATGGTGCGGTGCGTCTGCTGATGACCTACAGCTGGCCAGGCAACGTGCGTGAACTGGAAAACTGTCTCGAACGGGCGTCGGTAATGACCGATGAAGGGCTGATCGACCGCGACGTGATCCTGTTCAATCACCATGAATCCCCGGCGCTGTCCGTCAAACCCGGCCTGCCGCTCGCGACAGATGAAAGCTGGCTGGATCAGGAACTCGACGAACGCCAGCGGGTGATTGCCGCACTGGAGAAAACCGGCTGGGTGCAGGCCAAAGCGGCCCGACTGCTGGGCATGACACCGCGCCAGATTGCCTACCGTATCCAGATTATGGACATCAACATGCACCGTATCTGATCTGACATCCTCACACGGTGGCGTGCCGGCCTTGTTGCTTTTGAAACAATGTCGGCACAACGCCGTGAACCTGACAAAAAAAACGCGCATGTATTAGTTTTAATCTTCTGATAAATAACAATTTATATCATTTTTTCAGGCGGTATAACCTTTGCAGATATTCAGAACCTTCTGCTGATTAAGGTTTACCGCTATGACATCCTGTCCTTCCTCTGCGGGTTGCTCCGGCCAAAGCCCGTCCCGTGTAAATGAACAACTGGCCCGTAAAGCGGCGCAGCATCCGTGTTATTCCGTCAGCGGGCATCACCGCTTTGCCCGCATGCACCTGGCCGTCGCCCCGGCCTGTAACCTGCAATGCCATTACTGCAACCGCAAATATGATTGCAGTAACGAATCACGTCCGGGTGTCGTGTCGGAATTGTTGCTTCCCGAGCAGGCTGTCGCCAAAGCCCGTCAGGTGGCGGCGGCGATCCCGCAACTCTCCGTGGTCGGTATTGCCGGGCCAGGCGATCCGCTGGCCAATATCGGTCGCACGTTTCAGACCCTCGAACTGCTGCGCCAGCAACTGCCGGATCTCAAACTGTGTCTTTCCACCAATGGCCTGATGTTGCCGGATGTGGTGGACCGGCTGGTGGATATCGGTGTGGATCACGTGACGGTGACGATGAATGCGCTCGATCCGGCGGTCGCCGAAAAAATCTATGCCTGGCTGTGGTATGAAGGTGAGCGTTATACCGGGCGGATGGCGGCAGACTTGTTGATCGAACGGCAGGCTGAAGGCATCAGAAAGCTGATTGAAAAAGGTGTACTGGTGAAAATCAATTCGGTGCTGATCCCGGGGATTAACGACCAGCATATGCAGGCGGTCAGCCAGCAGGCGGGCGAATGGGGCGCGTTTTTGCATAACATCATGCCGCTGATTTCACGTCCGGAACACGGCACCGTTTTCGGGCTGAACGGACAGGCGGAACCGGATGCTGATATGGTGGCCTCGGTGCGAAAATCCTGCGGTATGTCGATGCCGCAGATGACGCACTGCCATCAGTGCCGCGCAGACGCCATCGGCATGCTGGGTGAAGACCGCAATGCGGCTTTCCCGCTGGCATCCGTGCCGGTTAATCCGCCGCCTTACTTACCGGTGCTGCATCAGCGCGCGCAGCTTCACGCAAGCATTGTATCGCAGGGCGGATCCGAAGAAGCGGACGCCTGTCTGGTGGCTGTCGCAACGTCACAGGGGCAGGCTGTTGATCAGCATTTCGGTCACGCCGATCGTTTTACGCTGTACAGCCTGTCGGCGGCAGGTGTGATGCAGGTCGGGCAGCGTTTTACGCCACGCTATTGCCGCTCGCCGGATGACTGCGAGCCGGAAGATGCGGCGCAGAACATGGATGCATTGCTGGAACTGCTGGCAGATGTCAAAGCGGTATTCTGTGCCCGCATTGGCCTGACGCCGTGGAAACGTCTGGAAGCGGCGGGCATTGAGCCGCAGGTGGACGGTGCCTGGCAGCCGGTAGAAACCGCGCTGGCGCAATGGTGGCAGCAACGAAAGCTGGCCGGGGGTGAAATCAGCATTCGCGGGGTGGCGTAATGAACGGCGCGCAGGGGTGGTTAAGCCGGTTGCTGTCATTGCACCTGACCGGGCGCTCACGTTTTCCGCCGCAGATGGGGCTGGGAGACGTCGCCTGGCAGGCTTTACTGCAACATACCGGACGTGCTGCACCGGTGCTTTCAACGTTACAATTCGAGCAGCAAAAACTGCTCGGGTTGTTGCAGCAGGCACGCACCTGTGAGCGGGAACAACTGGCGCAGTGGCTCGCACAGTCACAGGTGCCGGAGGCCGCGCCGATGCATGAACTGATCGCCACAGCATCAATGGGGTTTGACCATCTGTGGCAGGATCTGGGGCTGGATTCCCGCGCTGAACTGCGCGACCTGATGACCGATTGCTTTCCCGAACTGGTCAGGATGAATCACCAGAACATGCGCTGGAAAAAGTTCTTCTACCGCCAGCAATGCCTGCAGTCGCTGGGAGAAATCGTCTGCCGTTCACCAAGCTGTAATGAATGCTGCGAATGGCACACCTGTTTTGCGCCGGAAGATTAGGCGCAACGCCTCAGGTTCTGCGTATTTCACCTGCAATGACCAGAGATAGTATGCGAAAACCGGATACCCACCGACAGAACAAAACCAGCCAGACGGCTGGTTTTATATTTTTTGCAGAGGTGCCATCACCTGAGGGTCAAAGCACTGCTGGTTTAAGCTTCTCCAGCCAGCTGTCAATACGCTCTTCTGTCAGGTCGTATTGATTTTCCTGATCCAGTGGCAGGCCGACAAACTCATTGTTTTCCAGCAGTGCAGCGGAAAACGAGAATTTATAGCCTTCACGCGGCCAGTTACCGACAACACAGGCGCCACGCGCAATGACGAGGTCATAGAGGATCCGCATTGCGCTAACAAAATTTTTGGAATAGTTAAGCTGATCGCCTAGCCCAAATAATGCCACCGTCTTACCGGTCAGATCAGCTTCAGACAGCGTGTTGGTGAACTCCTGCCAGGAGTCGTACTGACTGCCTGCCTCCACACCAGGTAGCTCACCATCGCCCAGCGTTGGCGTACCTAACAGCAGGACCGGGTAGGATAAAAACTGTTCGCGGGTTGCGCGCCGGATATCCAGGGGCGCGTCGGCAATCCCGTCCAGTTTCTGGTGGATAAGCTTCGCAACTTTTCTTGTTTGTCCGGTATCAGACCCAAAAAAAATACCGATGGTAGCCATAATCATCTCCTGATATATCACATGTTTATTAAAAGATTAGTGCCATGACGACTCGCCGTTTTCTCTCAGGATGACGCGAGTTTTTTATAGCCTTCAAGTCTTTCGCGTGCATCGTCTTCGGTCTTTTTAAACAGAAACTCGGCAAATTCCGGATACAGCTTTTTCAATGACGAGTAGCGCACTTCGCCTGCCAGAAACGCCTGGAAATCCTCTTCAGGTTCCTCTGAATCGAGAATGAACGGATTTTTACCGGCCTCTTTCAGTTCCGGGTGATAACGGTAATTAGCCCAATATCCTGCCTCGACAGCGCGCCTGGCTTCACGCTGACTGCATCCCATACCGATACGCAAACCGTGGTTGATACAGGCGGCGTAAGCGATAATGAGTGAAGGTCCCGGATACGCCTCGGCTTCGGCAATCGCCCGCAATGTCTGATTTTTGTCGGCCCCCATTGCGATTTGAGCGACATACACATAGCCGTAACTCATCGCCATCATGCCCAGATCTTTCTTTCGGGTTTTCTTGCCGCTTGCAGCAAATTGCGCAATGGCTGCCGCTGGCGTCGATTTAGACGACTGACCGCCCGTGTTGGAATAGACCTCGGTATCAAACACCAGAACGTTGACGTCCTTACCCGATGCCAGCACATGATCCAACCCTCCGAAGCCGATATCGTAGGCCCAGCCGTCACCGCCAAATATCCAGTGAGAACGCTTCGCCAGATAATCGCGGTGGGCATAGATACTGTCGGTGTGCGGGTTTTTCCCTGGCGTCTGCGAAGCCAGAAGTGTCACCACTTTTTCCGCCCGCTCACGGGTGCCTTCGCCCTGATCTTTATTTGCCAGCCAGTCACTCAGACAGGCTGACAGTTCTGCATCCAGTGGCACATCCGGCGCGTTGTCGAGCGCCGCTTTAACCTGTGTGGCGAGGGTATCGCGAATCGCATCCACACCCAGCAGCATGCCAAGGCCAAACTCGGCGTTATCTTCAAAAAGTGAGTTGGCCCAGGTCGGCCCTTGCCCTTTGTGGTTAGTGGTATAAGGAATAGAAGGTGCGCTCGCGCCCCAGATCGATGAACATCCGGTCGCATTGGCAATCATCATTCTGTCGCCAAATAACTGAGTCACCAGTTTGGCGTAAGGTGTTTCACCGCAACCCCCGCAGGCGCCGGAGAACTCCAGCAGGGGCTGTTCAAACTGGCTGCCTTTCACGGTGAATTTATTTTGCGGATTGGCTTTGGGTGTCAGGCTGAGCGCATGTTCCCACAGCTCAATTTCGTGTTCCTGCGATTCCAGCGGTTGCATCGACAGCGCCTTGCCTTTGACCGGGCAGACATCTGCACAGTTACCGCAACCGGAGCAATCGAGCGGAGAAACGGCGAGGCGGTACCAGGCATCTTCTGTTCCGCTGGCCCGTTTGGCGCTGAACCCTGCCGGTGCATTTTGCCTCTCTTCTTCAGAAATCAGGACAGGGCGGATAGCGGCGTGCGGGCAGATAAAGGCACATTGGTTACATTGGGTACATTTGTCCGTCTGCCACACAGGCACGTTAATCGCCACCCCGCGTTTTTCATATGCTGAGGTGCCGGACGGGAAGGTGCCATCCTCGATGCCGTCAAAAATGCTGACCGGCAACGAATCCCCTTCCTGGCGATTCATCGGGATCAGAATATCTTTAATAAATGCAGGCAGCTTTTTGGGGGACACGACTTTGTCCTCAAGATGCTTCCACGCCTGCGGTACGCTGATTTTCACCACTGATTCAATGCCGCTGTCCACCGCAAGATTGTTCATATCAACAATCTTTTGGCCTTTATTTCCGTAAGCATGCTCAATACTGTGTTTCAGGTATTCCACGGCGCGCGTCAGGGGAATGATGTCTGCCAGTTTGAAGAAAGCCGATTGCATGATCATGTTAAAGCGCCCGCCCAGCCCCAGTTTTTGGGCTATTCCGACGGCATTGACGATATAAAATTGAATATCGTTTGCTGCGATATAGCGCTTCATGGCGACGGGCAGTTTCTCGTCCAGCTCCGCGACATCCCAGCTACAGTTGAGCAGGAAGGTTCCGCCCGGTTTCAGCCCTGCCAGCAGGTGATATTTGTTAACGTAGGATTGTTGTGAGCACGAAATAAAATCAGCTTTATCGATTAAATACGGGGACCTGATCGGGTTATGACCAAAGCGCAGATGCGACATCGTGACGCCGCCGGACTTTTTAGAGTCATAAGCAAAATAGGCCTGCGCATACATATCGGTTTTGTCGCCGATAATTTTGATGGCACTTTTATTGGCTCCGACGGTCCCGTCTGAACCCAGTCCCCAGAATTTACAGGCGGTCGTTCCGCTGGATGAGGTATCAATATCACGGTCTGAGAGGGGCAATGAGGTAAAGGTGACATCGTCGTTTATCCCCACCGTAAAGCCATCGCGCGGGCGTTCAGCAGCCAGATTATCGAAGATCGAAATAATATGGGAAGGCAGAATATCTTTTCCGCCCAGCGCGTAGCGGCCACCGACAATCACCGGGCGCCAGTCGCTGTTATAAAACGCACTTTTCACGTCGAGGTACAGGGGTTCCGCCAGTGAACCGGGCTCTTTCGTCCGGTCGAGAACGGCAATATTACTGACACTCTTCGGAATGTATTTGAAGAAATGCTTCAGGGAAAAAGGCCGGTAAAGGTGCACGGTCAGCACGCCGACTTTCTCACCGCGGGCATTGAGATAATCCACCGTTTCCTGAATGGTTTCGCACACCGACCCCATCGCGATAATCATCCGGCCAGCATCCGGCGCACCGTAATAGTTGAACAGGTGGTACTCGCGACCGGTGAGTGCGCTGATTTTGGCCATGTATGACTCCACCATTTCCGGCAGAGCCATATAGAATTTATTCGACGCTTCACGCTCCTGGAAATAAATATCCGGGTTTTGCGCCGTACCGCGTACAACGGGATGGTCCGGATGTAACGCATTCTGGCGAAAACGCGCCACGGCATCCCGGTCCAGCAATGCGCCCAAATCTTCATAATCGAGAACTTCGATTTTCTGAATTTCGTGAGAGGTACGAAAACCATCAAAGAAGTTGATAAACGGGATGCGCCCTTTAATGGCGGTCAGATGTGCCACCGCCGCAAGATCCATCACTTGCTGAACGCTGCTTTCTGCCAGCATGGCACAACCGGTCTGGCGAACAGCCATAACATCCTGATGATCCCCGAAGATATTTAACGAGTTGGTTGCCAGAGCTCGGGCACTGACATGAAAAACTGCGGGCAGGAGTTCACCGGCAATTTTGTACATGTTGGGTGTCATTAACAACAACCCTTGCGAAGCGGTATAAGTGGTCGCCAGCGCACCAGCCTGCAAGGCACCGTGTATCGCCCCGGCGGCGCCAGATTCAGACTGCATCTCCATGATTTTCACCGTCTGACCGAACAGGTTTTTTTTACCCTGTGCGGCCCATTCATCAACACTTTCTGCCATCGGTGTCGACGGTGTAATCGGATAAATCGCGGTAACATCCGTGAAGGCATAAGACACATAGGCTGCCGCCGTATTCCCGTCCATGGTTTTCATTTTTCCCGGCATGATTCACTCTCCCGCTCAATGTTGCTCAATACAAGGTTTGAGAAAGGAACAAGCATGGGACATGCCAGACAGAAGGGTTGTATTAATATATTGAATTAAAAGGAATAGTTAGGGTGGGCTCTCAATAGGGGGTTGTCGCCATTGAATGTTTCAGCACACATTTGTGAGCAACTTGTCGTTACACTGACATTACCCGCAGGCGTGCTGCCTGCGTCAATAATCGCACCCCGACTCATTATGACAACGCGGTTGCCAATAGAGGGACCGATATCGCAGTGATCGGAGGGATGATTTTTGCCGCATTAGTGAAACTTCCCGTACCGGTAGAGTGCCATGCATTGCGTGAGTGGTATACCAGAATGCAGGCCAGATCATCCGTTCAGCAATGGAAAGCGATGGTTGATGCAGAGCGCGCTTGCAGAGAAAGGATGTGAGATCAGGTTAAGTTCAAACCGAACAGGCGATACATTGCACTTTGCCTCAAAAAGCACTGCAATCATTAGTCTGCTCCGTCGTTAATTTCCAGTCAGTTTATTGCCGACAGAAGCCTGATGCTTCGGTCGGCGCCGAAGCATCAATGTGTTGTGAAAAACGATTAATGATTTATATCGATGCCATAATTCCCGCCAATACATCCCCCGGCCTTTCAAGCACGGCCAGATGAGTTCTGGCATTCTCCAAACGTTTCACCTTAAAGAAATCATGCGTTGTAGCGAAACGCTGCTGTAAAGCAAGGTATTCGTCGTTTCTGTCGAGGGAATAGATATGGGTAGCCTTCGGTGGGTTTTTGAGTTTTTCGAGGCGTTGCAGCGGTGAACCGTATTTATGGTAGGCATCGGCGATCACCTGACCTGCAAGTCGCCAAAGCTGGTAGCTTGAGCCAGCCATTTCGGTTTTCAGATGGTGGTTCATGATGGGGGAGTCGCTTCCTGCCAGCCAAAATTCGTAAAGATGATCCCGCGCATATTGCCAGCGATCTTCATGCTGCATTTCTTTGATTGAAGTGAAAAACGCCGCCGCAGGCTGATTCATGATCCAATCAAGGAATATCACTGCAGGCACACGTTCTTTTAAACTTTCCACCAAATCTACAGCTATCCAACTGGCATGGGCAACGGAGACCGGTACTACGCGGGACAGGCCGAGATGTTCAATGAGGGTCAACGCGTCTGTTAATAACGCCGCACCGTCAAAATCCTGACCATCGGTCGATGATTTTCCATGACCACGCCAGTCAATAATGACAACACGGAAGAAAACGGCGGCCAGCTCAGAGAAGTCATTGAAGACGGTTTTTGGCTGGCACCAGCCCGGCATCAGGAAGAGCGTTGTGTCCCCCGTACCGATATCCTGATAATCGATATCGCCATGCTCTGTATGCAAAATAGGCATGTTTTCGCCCTGTAGTGAAGTGAGTGGATAACTAACCTATCCGATCCATTGCCAATTAAACAAGTATTTACTTGTTTAATTGGGGTGTTTAGCGATAAATGACCGGAATTGCCTGCGCGGGTTAATGCTTACGCAGCCATTCATCTGCAATATCTTCCAAGATTTTTGGAACGTCACTACGTATTCAGGCTATGAAAATAGACATCTAAAAAGCATCAGCGATAACATCTCAGCGTGCATACTGTTTTGAAATCAATAGAGGGTAATAAGATGGCTGACGAAAACATGCTGATTACTGACAGTGATGAGCTTGAGCAACTTTACGGCGCGATAGCTAAACCTTCTTTAACGAAGGTGACTGACCATATTCATCCTGCTTACCGGCCTTTTATTGAGGCCTCGCCATTTGTGGCGCTTGCAACATCGGGACCGGAGGGGCTGGACGTATCGCCAAGAGGCGATCCAGCAGGCTTCATTCACATTGAGGACGCTAAAACGATACTTTTGCCCGACCGCCGGGGGAATAACCGTATCGATAGTCTGCGCAATATTTTAAATGACAACCGGGTTGCGCTTCTCTTTTTAATCCCCGGCATTGGCGAAACATTGCGTATAACCGGGACAGCTGAAATCCGTAAAGACCCGGCTTTGCTTGCTAAATTCTCAATCAATAATCATCCCCCTAAAACGGTGTTGCGCATTTCAGTGAACAGCGTTTTCTTTCAGTGCAGCAGGGCAATTATTCGTTCAAAACTTTGGGATCCTGCCACACAAATTGAGCGCCAGACTCTTCCCAGCACAGGCAGTATCCTGAGTATGATTTCGCAGTCAGAAATTGATGGTTTGGCTTACGACGAGGCCTTGCCCGGGCGATTAAAAACCACACTTTACTGATGATTTCGTAAAGTAGGGCCCGGCAAGGTCAGGGGGGAGGGGGAGCTGCTGGCAGATGAAAGTCACGCCACGGTTCCATATCCAAATTTTTTACCTCCAATGAGGATCCTCAACCGTGCCTGTCAGCCAGTCGCATTAACTATAATGGTTGCGACTTCCGCTTTTGGCACGGAGCAGGCAGCCAAACCGAATAAAACGGCTCAGCCGCTCATAAGTGTTTCATCGCTACTTTGCACTTTTCCCGCGCCAAAGTGGGGGGTGTATCAGAAATTGTACAGTCCGGCTCACTGAGCTAACCGGCCGGGCCGTTTAGCGACTTCAGGCAGACATTTAGCAGCAAATCCTCTCTGTCGCGTAAGGCGAGAAGCTCCAGTCCAAGCGGAAAGCCTTGGTCGTCAAACCCCACCGGAAAAGTCAGCGCAGGTGTCCCGCTGGTCGCTGCAAGCAAGGCGTTGCTGCCCGTTTGAATTTCTCCGTGTTTGACCGGCGGATGACGCATGACCGGATAGGCGAGAAGATTGATATCGTGGCCGGCAAACAAGGCTTTCAGTAAATTATAGAAATCACGTTGCCGCTGCTGTACACCACGATATTCAGGGCTATTTGTCCCGGCGTGCTCTGCACGCGCCCTGAATACGGCGTCAAGTTGCGGATGGTGAATATTGGCGGCCACGATTTCCTGAAGCGATGTAAAACTGGCCTGCGGTCTGGCACTCAAAAATGCGTTTAATGACTCCGCAAACTCGAAAGCGATAATATTGGCCGCCTCAGCGAGCGAATCTAAAGAGGTAACACCGACCGTTACGACTTCGGCACCGATATTCTGCACCGCGGCCCGCATTTTATTTCTGCTCGTGTCGCTGATATCGTTAAAAGCACTGTCAAGCCAGCCAATACGTAATGTTTCCCCCCGGGATGGGAAACTTTTACCCGTCATGATTTCAGTCACCCACCGCAAATCTTTAGCATGGCGTACCAGCGGGCCTGCAATATCCTGTGTTGGAGACAACGGCACAATGCCTGCCATCGGAACGCTGCCCCGGGTCGGCCGCAGGCCATAAAGCAGATTAAAAGCGGCAGGAATTCGCACCGACCCTGCTGTATCCGTACCGACAGCAAAGGGAACATAACCAGCTGCGACTGCGACCGCGGAACCACTGCTTGAGCCGCCAGGGTTATAGCCCGGTCGGTATGCGTTATGGGTATAACCGCTCAGTGATGAGGCGCCCGTAATGCCAGCCGCCAGTTCATGCATGGCCGTTTTACCCAACAGGATTGCCCCTTCTTCACGCAGACGTTTCACCAGCGGCGCATCATGGTCTGCAATAATCCCCAGCAGCGCTTTTGATCCCGCCGTTGTCGGCCATCCTGCAACATCAATATTGTCTTTAACCAGCAGAGGGATACCTTCCAGCCTGCCGCAGGGATGGCCGCGCCGCCGTTTTTCATCGCTCGCGATGGCAGCCTGTTTTGCCTCATCAGCATAGAGCCAGGTAATGGCATTCAGGGCGGGCTCGCGCTCAGCAATAATCGCCAGTGCAAACTCCGTCAATGCCGCTGCACGGGTCTCACCATTCTGCAATTTTTGCAGTAATTCAGTGACGGATGCTTTTGCATAATCCTCTTGTTGGAACATTATTCTTCCTCCGGCGTTTGCCACTGATAACGCTGATTGCCGTCATACCTGACCCTGCCGAAAGAAGCACCTGCAAAGTGCGAACTGAACCAGATTGCCTGATGCTCTAATGCCCAGTCGATTGCTTTACGACGTGAAAGGGATGCCTGCGGTTTGTTTTCGCAGAAAACCGAATTCCAATGCGGATGTTCAAACTGCACTTCATGGTGCATCAGATCCCCGGTAAATATGGCGTGCTGTTGGTCTGAGACCAGGAGTAAAGAGCCATGGTCATCACTGTGACCGGGCGTTGGCATATAGCGCAAGACGCCGGAAAATAACGGCGACTGTTCAATGTCGATAGCATCCAGCTGGCCGCTTTTTATCAGCGGCAGAATGCTGTCGCGATACAGCTCCTGCCTGCCAGGATCGGCCTGACACTTCGCGAGCTCCCGGGCCGAACAAACATAACGTGCATGTGGAAAAAGGGGCTGCCACTCGCCTTCATTCCAATGCGTATTCCAGCCAACGTGATCGGTATGGATATGCGTCATTAACACTAACGAGACCTGTTCCGCAGCGATCCCGGTCTGTTTCAGACGTTCAAGATAATCGCTGTTAAGATGGTCAAATAAAGGGATACCCCCTCTGTTCCTGCCATTTCCCGTCGCCGTATCTATCAGGATGATATCTTTCGGGGTTTTCACCAGCCAGCTATGAATGGAAAGCCCGACCGCAGCATCTTCAGGATAATTTATCATCTCATCGATATGGTCGGGAAATAGCTGCCTCAGGGGAAAGGAAGTTGTTTGTTCCGTTATTTTCTCAACCTGACATTGCCCTACGGTTATTCTCATTTATTCCTCCACTTCATTACATCGCCGCGAATGCCTGGCGGCTTGTCCGCTCAGAATGAGAGAACTATACTCACGCTTTATGCATTAATTAAATTGATTAAAATAATGACCCTCATTAATCCAAATGATTTTAGTCGCATAGATCTTAATTTACTCGTGGTGCTCATCGTGATGTATGAAGAGCGCAACGTCACCCAGGCTGCACAAAGGCTGCACCTTGGACAACCCGCAGTGAGTGCGGCCCTCAAGCGGTTGCGCAGCATGTTTAACGAAGCGTTATTTGTGAGAACGACTCAGGGCATGATGCCTACGCCAAGGACCTGCGAGCTGATACAAGCGCTGACGCCCCTGATGGCACAATTACAGGCCGTGGTTCTCAATCCACCCCGCTTTAATCCGGAAAAGGATAAGTTAACCTTCCATATCGGTATGAGCGACTGGATTGAGCACTGGCTGATGCCGGATCTGCTGGCCGGGATTATGCGCGAAGCCCCACAGGTTTCGATCAATGCAGTGGCCACTGATCCGTGGAAGGTGGTGAGTGCGCTTGAGCAAAATAAGGTCGATTTATCCATCACTGTTGGGCAGGAAACATCACGTGATTTGCGGCGGGAAAAGCTCACTAGTGCCGGATTTAAAACGCTCTGGGACCCCGGACAAATCGACATAACCAAACCGCTGACGGTTGCGCAATTCGTTCATCATGAACACTTGCTGATTTCCTACCGGGGGGCCAGTCAGAGTGCGATGGACAGTAGCCTGGAAAAAGCAGGGGTATCACGGCGGGTACGCTATGTTTCCAGCCACTTTTCCACATTGCCGCTCATGCTCAGTCAGATGCCCTTGTTCGCCACGGTCCCCATGATGCTGGTAGATGACTGGTGCCGGCAGTATGGTTTCCAGTCAGACTCTGTGCCGGTACATATGCCACCCTTTGAACTCGCCCTGTTGTGGCATCGCAATCGTGACAGTGATGCTGCAACCCTGTGGATGCTAAATAAAATTCGTCAGTTAATTGCGAAAAAATTATCTGCTATCCGCTGATAGTTGTCAGAGTTCAGCTTACTGGACCGGTGGGTGCCAGCGGGTGTTGGTAAGTCGTCTTGAATAAGGAGCAGGTCAAGAGTGCATGCAAAAACGGGAATGCCCTTGTAGTTGAGCGTGGTTATTCAATTTGAGGCCATGGGGGTAGGTAAAACCGCCAGCAGCACGCGCCGCTGGCGGTTCAAATTAATGTAACTCAGCGCGATCCAGACCGTAAGCGCTATCCAGTGCGCCCGGAACCATCTGGGATAATATCTGCAGACGATTCCAGGCGTTGATCAACGCAATGCTGAAGGTCAGCTCTGAAATCTCTACTTCAGAGAAGTGCTCACGCAGCTCGCTGTACAGCGCTTCGCTCACACCCTGCTCGCCGATGCGGGTCAGGGCTTCTGTCAGCGCCAGTGCAGCTTTCTCTTTAGCACTAAATAATGGCGATTCGCGCCAAATCGCCACATGGTAAAGGCGCAATTCCCGTTCACCGTGTAATTTCGCCTCTTTAACATGCATATCCAGACAGAACGCACAGTGATTCAGCTGTGAAGCACGGATATCTACCAGATATTTGATTTTTTTATCCAGCGAGGCTTTACCTAACGTCATAGAAGCTTCGCCCAGGGTTTTGGCCAGTGCCGGGATAGTTTTGAAATGGTTAACGCGTGACGACATGATGTGTTCCTCTTTTAAAATAAACGGTCAATGATTTGCAGCGCATGCAGGATTGAGTGGTTATTGACGGTATCTTAAACTGGCATGTCTAAGTAAAAAGGGTCAAAATCAAAGAGAAAAGGTAGGACATAACAGGGTGCAGGGCATGGGATACAAAGAGATCTACGCGCGCTATCGCCAGCAAATTCTGGACGGGCGTTTAAAACCGGGCGATCGCGTACCGGCGATCCGCGTGCTGGCGAGCGAACTGCAGGTAGCGCGCAAAACGGTGGAAACGGCTTATGAGATCCTCATTGGCGAAGGCTATTTTGTCAGCCAGGGGGCAAAGGGTACGCGCGTCAATCCCTCACTCAGAGTGGCCTCAGCAGCCAGTATGCACACCGCTGCACCCTCCCGGTTACTCGGCCAGCCTGTAATCGAAAGCAAAGGCGAACTGCGCCTCGGCATTCCGGCACTGGATGAGTTCCCGCATAAAAAATGGTTACTGATCTCGGGAAAAACAGTGCGCAGTCTGCGTCCGGAAGAGATGATCATCCCGCCGGTAATGGGTTATCAGCCGCTGCGTGAAGCCATTGCCAGCTACCTCAACATCTCGCGCGGCCTGAACTGCCAGCCGGAGCAGATCTTCATTACCAGCGGCTATCGCGCGAATCTGCGGCTGATCCTGTCAGTACTGGCACAGCCGAACGATAAAGTGCTTTTTGAAGATCCCGGCTACTTCTTCGGTCAGCAGTTGCTGAGGCGAATCGCGCCCAACCTGCACTATGTGCCGGTGGATCGGCAGGGTGTGGATGTTGATTATCTTCAGCGCTATCACGCCGACGCGCGCTTCGCTATTGTAACACCTACCCATCAAAGCCCGCTGGCGGTCAGCCTCTCTTTACCACGCAAGCATCAGCTGCTGGCGTGGGCGCAGCAAAACAGTAGCTGGATTATTGAGGATGATTACGACGGTGAATTTCACTATACGCGGAAAGTGATCCCGGCTCTGAAAAGCCTCGATATGCACGATCGGGTGATCTATACCGGGACGTTCAGCAAAACCATGATGCCTGCGATGCGTATCGGCTATCTGGTGATGCCGCAGGAGACAGTGGTGCGCTTCAGCGAGTTGGGGGAAATCCTTGAAACCGGCCTGCCGCTGTTGCCGCAAAAGATCCTTGCGCAGTTTCTCAGCGAAGGGCACTTCTACCGCCATCTTAAAAAGATGCGCATTCTCTATCAGCAACGTCGTCGCATAATGTTTGAGGCTATTGAGACGAGCTTTCCGGGGCTGTTCGAATTTGAGCTGACCGATGGCGGCATGCACATTGTTGCTTTTCTGCGGCGTGGCATTCAGGACAATGCGCTGGCCGCGCTATGGAGGCAGCACGAGCTCTACGTGAGACCTCTCTCCAACTGGTATGCGCAGACTCAGAAGCGTTACGGGCTGGTGATTGGCTATACCAATATCCGATCGTTTGAACAGGCGCAGCAAATCTTACAGCGTGTGGCGGCCGAGACCCGTGCGTTGATGCAGTCGTAAGGGGGCTCTTTTACAGATGTGATGCGCGGTCATGAACTGAGCGGGTTTATGGCCACTTCGCTGTCCGGGCGTACTGTTTCGGGCTGTTTTTGTCTGAAACGGATATTACGGGAACGATTTACATACCAAGGTATAAAGAGCAAAGTTATGTCAGGTATATCGTTTAAATCATCCACGTAATAGGGAGTACGCCATGCCAGATTACTGTTTTTTCAAAAAAGGGAAGCAAACGGTGGTGCTGGAAAGGTCAGATGCTGACGGAGCTTTTCAGCTGACCCAACAGGGCTTTGAAAAGCAATTTGAAGAGGTCAGTGCCATCGATGAAAAACATGCGCTTAACCGCTTTTCTGATATCCGCCGGGAAAAGCGCATAGATCAACATAACTTCTTAGCAGGCGCTATAGCCATGCCTCTCATCGGTGTTTATACGGCAATTGCTGGTTTCCTTTTCCGGAAAAAGCAGCCATAAAAAACTTTTCTGCGGCAGATGATTGAGGGATTACAGGGCGGTTTAGCTCACCGTAATCCTTCAGGCTTATCTGTTACTGAATAACCCCGCGTTGAGCCGGTCAGAGGTGTACGAGGACCTTGCCGATGACTTCAGAATATTCTACAGCGTAGTGAGCATCCGCTATTTGCTCAAGCGGCAGATTTAAGCCTATTACGGGTGAATAGTTCCCCGTTTCAAGGCAGGCATTAATATCTGCTGCACTGGCTTGTTTCAGTTCACGAGGCACGTTGTATATATACACAAAGCGGAGTACACAACCGTGCGTCATGGCCTTAAGAAGTGGGACGGAAATTTCTTCCGTTGCGCTATTTGTTGCATAAGCGCTGATGACACCTCCCTGAGACAAACAAGCCAGATTGGTATCAAAATTCTCTTTCAAAGCCACATCGACAATATGATCAACACCGAGATTCTCAGTATTTGCCAAAATAGTACGTGCCACATCGTCAGTTGAACGGTTTAGCACCAAATCTGCACCACGAGTTCTCGCTATTTCTGCCTGTTTTGCATTGCTCACCGTGGTAGCGACCCATGCCCCCGCCCATTTTGCTAATGATATTGCTGCTGTTCCTACTGCGCCGGCCCCGCCATGAATAAGGACCCGACAGCCTTTCAGATCACCATCGGAAAACAGACAACGGTGGGCGGTGAGTGCGGGGATGCCGAGTGACGCACCTGTTTCAAATGAAACGTTGTCAGGAAGCCTGACGGCCTGATGTGCCGGAACAGCAACAAACTCAGCCGCAGTGCCTGTCGCCCGGCCATATTGCGCCTCATAAAGCCAGACACGTTCACCGAGTCGTTCAGATGATACGTTCCCGCCCACTGCCTCAATCACTCCTGCCCCATCCTGATGGGGAATGATACGTGGATACGGCATTTTCGCAGAGAAACCTGTTCTGGCCTTAATGTCCGTCGGATTGATTCCGGAGACAGAAATACGCACGAGCACTTCATCAGGACCTGGTGTCGGTTTGGATACTTCGCCAATTTTCAGCACCTCATGAGCAGGGCCCTGGGTTTCATAAAACGCAGCTTTCATAATTTATAACCCATTCATTATACGAGTAAAAAAATCATGGCCATATCAGCCACCTCTGCGGAGATACTCTAGTGGTTATAAGCGCTGTTGGAAAGTAGGCACACTTTTGATATATAGGGATAAAAAGTATACTAATGGAGTGTTTGAGGATGACGACTCAGCAAGAACGGAATTACCGGTGTACCGTCGAAGCAACAATTGCAGTAGCGGGTGGCAAGTGGAAACCGCTGATCATTTACTATCTGCTCACGGGAACCAAGCGGTTTGGCGAGCTCCGTAAGCTTATCGGCGGAGTCACACAGCGCTCATTGACGTTACAGCTCAGGGAACTGGAAGCCCATGGCATTATTTCCCGGGAAATATTTGCTGAAGTGCCTCCACGCGTCGAATATTCACTGACTGAGCTGGGTTTTACGCTTGCGCCTGTACTCGACACGATGAAGAGTTGGGGGGATACCTATATATCCTGGCAACAAAGGAATGATAAATAATCAAGATTCTGTCTTTGGGTGTTGTCTTTGCGTTTTAGCGACTCAGGCCGAATTGTGCGGGCAGACAGGGTTTCATGTAACGCAACAACATGTGAACTGGCTTACATTTTTGACCTGCATCACAATTTATAGTGACAGAATTGTTAAATCACGCATCTCATCATCATGGCATCCATTAAAGACGTAGCTAAAAAAGCGGGAGTATCAACGGCTACCGTATCGCGGGTGCTGAATAATCACCCCAGCGTGATACCTGAAACCCGCAAAGCGGTACGTGATGCCATGGATTACCTGTGTTATGTGCCCAGTAAGAGCGCTTTTCAGCTGAGTGGTAAATGTTCCGGGCTGATTGCCGTCGTCGTGCCAAACCTCGTCAATCCTCACTTTTGCGAGTTGCTGGCGACTTTTGAAGAAGAGGCAAGGTACATTGGAAAATCGGTGATCGTTAAGACACACCAGAACCAAGCGCAACAGGATAAGCAGATTATCCACACCTTAATTGGTATGGGGATTGACAGTTTGCTCTGGGTGCCAACAGAAGCAGAGGCCGAACTTTCTGAATGGTTAACCGCCACCCATATTCCGGTTGCGGTAGTCACGCAGGTTTCACGTTTTTTTAATTCTGTCTCTATCAACCAGAGTAAAGGTGCGGAAAGTATTGCGGAACATTTTATACAAACCGGGCATACCACCTTTGGGTTTGTTGCCCAGGAGGGCGTTGATAATCGTAAAGTCTCCGCCTGGAGTAAAAAAATTACCAGTCAGGGGCTGACTTTCAATAAAGAGAACCAATTCTGGATAGCGAAAGGAGAAGGGGAAAGAACATCGGGCCATATCAGTATCCTTGACAAGATTATCGAGAAATTAGCACTCCGGCGAAACGAATGCTCATGCCTTTGGGTATATAACGATGTCGCTGCCAGCTATATTATCGACGGCTTAAAGAAGCAGGGGATTTCTGTTCCTCAGGATATTGCGATCGCCAGTTTTGATAATACATTACTGGCGCAAACAAAGGGTATTACCAGCGTTGCACAGCCGATACATGAAATTGCACACCTGGCATTCCAGATGGTTAAAAATCAAAGCAAACAAGAAGGGATCGAAATGTATGAAATTGTCTCCCGGTTAATTATACGTGAGAGCAGCGTCAATATGGACATCACGACTTTTTAATTTCTATATTCCATTATTTAACGTTGCCGGAAAGATAAAACCTATTCCCTTTCTGTTATCAGTACGGGCATGGGTCATCACAACCCGTGCTTCAAATTTATGACTGCGCATTATCGAGGTAATATTATGTCTGCCACTGTAATGGAAAAACAAAGTGCTTACGCAAAGTTGAGTCTAAAAGAAAAGATCGGCTACGGAATGGGGGATGCCGGCTCCTGTATGATCTGGAGCGTGCTGGCACTTTATCTGACATGGTTTTATACCGATGTCTATGGTTTAGCGCCAGGCATTGTAGGGACATTATTCCTGGTAATACGTATTTTTGATGCCTTCAGCGATCCCATCATGGGGGCAATTTGCGACCGGACACACAGCAAATGGGGTAAATTCCGCCCCTGGTTATTGTGGATGGCTGTGCCCTTTGGCCTGGGTGCCATATTGATGTTCACCACGCCTGATTTAAGCATGAACGGAAAAATCATTTATGCGTGGGTGACTTATCTGATTATGTCCTTGATTTATACTGCCATTAATATTCCCTATTGCTCGGTCGCAGGCGTGATTACACTGAACCAAAAAGAACGACTGGGTTGTCTGTCATGGCGTTTCTTTCTCAATGGTCTGGCGACACTTATTGTCTCCTCAACGATTTTACCGTTGACCGACTGGCTGGGTAACGGCAGCCGTGCCTCCGGTTTTCAGCTGACGATGACGATCATGGGCGGAGCCGCGACGTTGATGTTTTTGTTCTGTTTTTCCAGTATTAAAGAGCGTGTTGTTTCACTTAAGCCCAACGATTCCCTGCTGAAAGATTTAAAAGACATTGCCAGGAACGACCAGTGGTTATTGATGATTTCGATTACCTTTCTGAACGTTTTTCCTGCATTTATTCGTGGTGCAGTGACCATTTATTACGCAACCTATGTTATGCATGCCTCTGTGGGATTCATTACGTTGTTCATGGCGCTCGGCGTTGCCTGCAATATGTTGGGCAGTGTGATAGCGAAGCCACTTACTGACCGCTTTGATAAAATAAAGCTATTCCGGATTATTAATATCATCCTGGGTATCCTTTCTTTCGCATTATGGTTCGTGGACCCGTCATCACTGACGCCGCTGTTAACCCTGTTTATCATCATTAATATTCTCCATTTAATTCAGTCCGGACCCATCCTGTGGGCCATGATGTCCGACGTTGATGACTATGGCGACTGGAAATTCGGCAAACGCCTGACCGGTATATCCTTTGCAGGTAATCTTTTTATGCTCAAAATGGGGCTGGCGGTCGCCGGGGCCATCGTCGCCTGGATATTATCCTTCACCGGTTACGTTGCCAATAAACCTGAACAAAATGCGCAGACAATACAGGGCATCGTTATCATGTTCTCGTTACTGCCGATGATAAGTTATTTTATCAGCGCGTTCATAGTGCGTTATTTCAAATTGAATAATACTCTTCTCGAAAGAATAAAGGTTGATCTCGCAAAACGCGAACTGGAAAACGGTCCGGATCAGTCGCAGGGATTGAAAGATATTCCTGTGCATTAATGTCCGCGGGGGTGCTTACGACTGTACCTGATACGTTGCATCACAAATTTATCTCTTATTAATGTCAAAGAAGGATGTTAAAAATGTCGAGTCAAAACTATTATGATGTCACTGACTGGAATCAAGGTAATCCGTATGAGGATATTGGCGAGGTCATTAACAGTATTATCGCGGATATTAAAAGCCGGCAAACGGATACGAATGTTAATCAAGGCGGAAAGCCGGGGGCGGTTATTTATATTCCACCCGGTGATTATCCTCTCCTCACGCAAGTTGTGATAGATATCAGCTATCTGAAAATCATGGGTTCCGGGCATGGGTTTACCTCTTCAAGTATCCGGTTTAATACACCTGAGAGTGAATGGGTTAACTGGCACGAAGTGTGGCCAGGTGGAAGCCGTATCCTTGTTGAACTGCCTGCGGGCGTGGGTACTGAAGAATCCGACGGTGCCGCTTTTTACATCGCGCGCAGCGGGGATCCGCGGATAAGTTCGGTCGAGTTCGCTGATTTTTGCATCGATGGTTTGCATTTTGTCGATGACGGTTCAGGAAATGATGATCCTGAAAACACCTATCTCAACGGTAAAACGGGGATTTATATTGCCAGTGCGCAGGACTCATTCCGCATCAGCGGCATGGGCCTGGTGTATTTAGAGCATGGCGTGACGGTCTATAATGCAGATGCTCTGGCGATACATAATAATTTCATTGCTGAGTGTGGTAACTGTATAGAATTACGTGGGTCGGGTCAGGCCTCAAAAGTCACCGATAACCTGATAGGGGCGGGTTACAGAGGTTATTCAATTTATGCGCAGAACTTTGGCGGTCTTCTGATTACTGCAAATAATATTTTCCCGCGCGGCAAAAGCAGTATCCATTTTTCGGGCGTAGTACGCTCGTCCGTCAGCAGTAACCGGTTCCATTCATTTTATCCGGGAATGCTGGTCTTTGAGGGCAGTTGTTCAGAAAACCTGGTATCTGCAAATCATTTCTTCCGTGAGCGTGAACCCTGGGGCCCGATGCAGCCTTACAATAATGGTTTAGATGATTTGTATGGCCTGCTGTATATCAGCGGCGATCATAATTCGATCATTGCCAATCATATTTCGGAAACGATAGATACTCAGTACATTACACCGCCAGGAGCGAAACCGGTGATAATACGAGTGGTATCAGGTCAGGGGAATTATATTTCTGATAACCATGTTGTTGCTACAACCGAAGCATCGCAAGTGCAGGCCGCTACCGGCTCCTGTTTCTCTACGCAAGTGAGCGCGCTACTGGCGACTCAGGGGTTGCAAGCGCTTGACGTGACCACTGTACAGATTGAAAAAGAGTCGCTTCAGAATATCATCCTCGATTCCGGTCATGATGCTCAGGTTGTGGCGGACAAGACAGTCAACGCCTTCAGGCCTACTCCTGTTCCGGACCTGCCGGTGTAATAGCGGCAGTAATACCTCGTTATTATCGCTATTCCTGCATCAGACGGGCGCTCCCGTCTGATGTACCAGAAAGAAAAAATCATCAATAACCGCCAGCTTATCAAAGGCGTTATTCAGTTCTGACGTCTTTTTGCTTAACCAAAGCGGGAGTGATGAGTTAATACAAACGTAAGGCCCGCAGAATAATCCACGGGCCTTTGAGGCTAAGACATAACTACATAACAATCATGCGATTAAAGTCACTAATCATTGTCATGGCTATGTTTACCCCCTTTTTTACCGGCTTCGCTTGCGCGTTCACGGTCATTAGCGAAGTTACCCCCGCTTTTTTGTCCGCCTTTTTTACCGGCTTCTGATGCTCTTTCTGGATCTTCTGCAAAATTACCGGAACCACCACGATGTTCGGCCATAATGTCCTCCTATCGGATTTTAACAGTTATTTATTGGTAAGATTACCCTTAACAAATATTCTTATAAAGATGATATTCCTTAAGAGCCAAAGCTCACTTTAAATACTAGCTAAAATTAAAAATCTGTCAAGAATCTCTCACTGAAAATTTAATAAAAATAAATCTATCACTTATAGGAATTACCTTATTTTTGCTTCTGTGGTAATTATGTAACCGACTGTTTTATAAAATTTTATAAACAGTATTCAATGGATGTGTTAATATCAATGCGTCGAATTTATATCCTTTTATCTCCTGATTCCGGGGCATTGTGCGGGTCATCTTTTTTATAGTCTGGCTGGGGGTTTTCCTTATCTCTTTTATGGTCAGACTGAGTGTTGTCAGGATCACTATTTTTAAGCATACCGCCTCCGATGAGCCTTACTAAGAAATCATAAGTATAGTTATGGATAATAAATTCTTGCTCTGAAATGATCGAGAATAGGATTACTCTGATCAACGAAGTGTTTATGTTTTGCTTTATAAAATTTACTGATTGATATATTAAATCATTACCTGATAAAGTTATTTCGTCCGCCTTCATGATTATAGATTATTATTTTCCTTCACTTTTTATCTTGCCGCGAAATACCCAAAATGCCCAGCTATGATAAATAAGCGTGACCGGAATAACAAAAGCGATACCGGTGAGAATGAACATTTGTGTTATGTCGCCTGACGCCGCCTGATGTAAATTCATTCGCCCCGGAATGAGCTCGGGATATATGCCTGCCGCGGTCTGTATAACGATGGCTGCCAGCAAAATAAGGGAAAGGGCTAACTGTATGAACGGACTCAATTTCTGTAAGGCAGAAAGTAAAAACAGCCATAACAGAATAATCAGTATGATCAGCCCTTTACCCCAGGCCAGTTGCCATACATGCTGCCACGGTGCGGGGTTGATACATTGTACGACCAAAAACAGCCCCAGATTCAGCAGTAAAAAATAACGGGAAAATCTGAGGGTACCTTTTACCTTACCGTCACCGACACGCCAGCGGATCCAGCCGCAGCCCAGTAACAGATACACAAAGATCAGCCCCAGACCACTGAGCACAGGATATAAGCCCAGCCAGGAAAATGCGTCAGCGGAAAACCTGCCGCTGACGATCAAACCTGCGCAGGCTCCCTGGCAATATGCTGCGAGAGCAGAAGAAACAGGCAGGAGCTTATCAAGCCAGCGACGGGTCTCCACCGAGACGGTTTCCCGATATTCCAGTGCTACCGCACGTAAAATCAGACAAAACAACATCACAAATACCGGAATATACAGGGCGCTGAAAAGCAGGGCATAAGCGGCAGGAAAGAGCGCGAACAGTCCGCCTGCCAGCAACACCAGCCATGTCTCATTGGCGTCCCAGATGGGCAGCATTGACTTAACAATGGACCGCTTTTGCTCCTCATCTTCAAAGAAAAAGAGCAGCATTCCGGCACCTAAATCGGTGCCGTCGAGCATCAGATACATCAGCAGCGAAAACAACAGTACCGCCGCTGAAAGATCGGCTAACCACTCCATGACGCGCTCCTCAGGTTGAGGTCGGTATCGCAGTCACGACAACGTCCGGTCCCTGAGGTAAAGGAGCGGACGCGTAGCGCAGAAAATGCCGCAAACCGAAACCGAAGACCAGACCATAAACCAATATCACACCGCAACATGAGGTGATGACCCATGACAGCGGTATTAAAGACACACTTTCAGCGGTGCGCAGCATGCCATAAATTGTCCAGGGCTGACGACCCAGTTCGGTGACCAGCCAGCCCGCCAGCAGGGCAATAAAACCTGAAGGGGACATCCACACCAGCCACCAGAGCAGCGGTCTGGCGTAAAATAACCTGCTACGTTGGAGCCGGTATGCGGCAATCCCGCTGGTTATCACCATCAGTAATCCTAATCCCACCATGATGCGGAACGAGAAAAACACTGCCGCGACGGGCGGGCGTTCCTGCGCAGGAAATTCACTCAAACTTTTGATATGCCCGGTCAGGTTGTGACGCAGATAAAGAGAACCGATCGTGGGTATCGCCACTTCCAGCCGATTGTGTTGCGACTGCTGATCCGGCCAGGCAAACAGCCGCAGGGGTTCCCCTTCGCCGGTAACCGGCTGATGCCAGCTTCCTTCCATGGCGGCCACTTTTTGTGGCTGGTAGTGAAGCGTGTTTTCCCCATGCTGATCCCCGACTACAATTTGTACCGGTGTTGCAATCAGCGCGAACCAGAGGGCTGCTTTAATCATGATCCGTGAGGCGGTTTCTGCCGGATGATGAAGCAGACGCCACGCGCTGATGCCGGCAATCATAAACGCGACGGCGATCAGCGAAGCCAGCACCATATGGAAAAAGCGCAAAGGGAATGAGGGGGCAGAAAGCAACGCCAGCCAGCTTGTGGGATGAAAAATACCGTTCGCATCGCGTACAAATCCGGCAGGCGTCTGCATCCAGGAATTGGCGGCAAGGATCCAGAAGGCGCTAAATAACGCCCCGGCCGCAACCAGACAGGTGATAACAAAATGCCACTTCGGCCGGATCTTCCCCATCCCGAATAGCATGACACCCGTCAGCCCTGATTCCAGAAAAAAAGCGATCAGCACTTCATAAAACAGCAGTGGCCCGATAATACCCCCCGCTTTTTGCGAAAATACCGACCAGTTAGTGCCGAACTGGAATTCCATCACTACGCCGGACACGGCGCCAACGGCGACGGTGATGGCAAAAATTTTTAACCAGAAGTGCAGGGCAGTACGCGCGGCTTCCTGCTTACCCCACAGCCAGCGGGCCTCGAACCATACCAGAAATGGTGCCAGACCTAAGGTCAGCGCGGCCAGCGTGATATGCATCGCCATCGTGAGCGCAAATTGTCCGCGTGACAGCAGCAGCACCCAGTCAGTTTCACTCATGCGTCTCTTTACCGGTATTTCGGGTCACAGGTTTCTGCTCTTCTTTCTGTATCTCTTCCCCAAAGGCTTTCAGGCCGTTAACGATCGGCATCAACCCACGCCATAAATCCTCATCATTGAGCAGTTTCATCATGCCGAGCACCCCGGGCGCCGTCTCTTCCTTTTTCGGTTCGTCATGGCTATTGTCCTGGCGCACCGCCATCACACCTGATTTCAGTGCCTGTAAGAGATGATTAAAATGTTCCGGCGGGATTTTGCTCAGCGTCATAAACAGCAGGGAAAGGTTTTGCATGGCATTCTGGCCGCCGGGCTGATTCAGCCCGGATACCAGAATGCTGGCGATATCCGTATTGGCCCGCACGACATCGTTCAGCAAACGTAAAAAACCATGCTCATGCAGGCTCTCCGTTAAGGTATGCAGCATGTCCTGTGCGGTTGTCTCGGTGCGGGCAGGCGGCACCTGATATTCCTGTCGTTCAGCCATTAGAATTTCTCCGGATGTTCAACATGTTCAGGCGGCAGGCGATAACCGTCCTGACGCCATTTGTCTTCTGCCGGTACATGGTTGATCGGGTTGCGCTGACCATGGCGGAAGTTTTCCCGCGGCAGGGGATCAGATTGCGGCGCCCGGTCCAGTTTTGTCATCCTGACCGCGATTTCTTTGTAAGCCGGGGTATTCACAACCGGATCGTGATGCTCGCCGGTCAGGCCGTTCACGCCGGGTTTTCCATGATGGATGGGGATAAACAGCACGTTACCGGCCACGCGATCCGTAATAACCACCGGCACCTCCAGTGAGCCGCGACGGGAGGTCAGGCGCACCCAGTCGCCTTCCCGTAACTGACGCTCTGCCGCCAGCTGAGAGCCCACTTCCACATACCAGTTTGGCGAAAGGGAAGTGATCCTTCCTCCTTTGCCTGTCTGGTTGGTTGACTGGAAGTGTTCAAGCATGCGTCCGTTATCGAGCAGCAAATCGTATTCGCTGTCGGCCTGCTCCATGGGCGGATGCCACTCAAGCGGATACAGCCGCGCTTTGCCGTCAGGAAATTTGAATTTGTCGGTATACAGCAACGGCGTACTTTTACCGTCGGCGCTGACCGGCCAAAGCTGCGACTGCCATCCGGCCAGGCGTTCATAACTGACCCCGGCAAAAATCCCGGCGATGCCTGCCGCTTCCTGCATAATCTGGCCAGGGTGCTGGTAATACCAGGGATGACCGAGTTTTGAAGCCAGCATCGTCAGGATTTTCCAGTCCGGGAGGCTTTCACCCAGCGGTTTCATCACCTCATAAAAACGCTGGATACGTCGTTCGGTATTCACGAAGGTGCCTTCTTTCTCTACGGACGGGCAGCCGGGCAGCACCACATCCGCAAATTCAGCCGTGCGGCTCATAAAGATGTCCTGCACCACCATAAATTCCAGTTTGCTGAAGGCTTCATGAACTTTCGTCGAATCAGCGTCAGAAAACGCGGTCTCTTCCCCGATGATGTACATCGCCTTCAGTGTGCCTTCGTCGGCCTGTTGCACCATTTTATAATTATCGGCGCCCGCCTTGTCGGAGAGCGCGGCAGGGTCGACACCCCAGGCTTTTGCCCATTTTTCGCGCATCGCCGGATCGGTGACTTTTTCATAGCCGGGATAGACATTACTCAGGCAACCGAAATCACTGGCTCCCTGAACATTGTTGTGGCCGCGCATCGGATAACCCCCGGTGCCCGGACGGCCATAATTGCCGGTCACCAGCAGTAAATTCGACAGCGCCGTGCTGGTATCGGCTCCGTGGCTGTGCTGGGTGATCCCCATCGCCCACAGCAGACAGACGCTTTTCGCCTGACCGATCATCTCCGCGGCTGCGACCAGCGCTTCGACACTCAGGTCGGTGATCTCACTGGCATATTCCAGCGTGAACGGCGCAAGAGAAGCATAATATTCATCGACCTGATTCACCCGGCGATTCAGGAACTCCTCATCAGCGTAACCGTGGTCAAACATGTAACGTGACATGGCCGAAGCCCAGACCAGATCGGTCCCCGGCGTGATTTGCAGGAACAGATCTGCACGGTCGGCCATTTCATGCCGCCGGGGATCGACCACCAGCAGTTTTTGCGACCGGTGTTTATGCGACTGCTTGATATGTGAAGCAATCACCGGATGGTTTTCCGCCAGATTACTGCCGATCGTAATGATCAGATCAGCCTGCTGCATATCTTTGATGGTCCCCGCATCGCCACCATAGCCGACCGTGCGGAACAACCCCTGTGTGGCCGGGTTCTGGCAGTACCGTGAGGAATTATCTACATTATTGGTGCCAAAAATCAGACGGGCTATTTTTTGCGTCAGATACGCTTCTTCGTTGCTGGCCTTGCTTGAGCCGATAAAACCGATGGCGTCTCCGCCATGACGTTGTGCGATTTCACGCAACCGGCGGGCAACGGTCTCCAGCGCTTCGTCCCAGCTGGCAGGGCGGAAGCGTCCATTTTCGCGGATCAGTGGTGTGGTCAGACGTTGCGGACTGTTGACAAAATCCCAGCCAAATTTTCCTTTTACGCAGGTCGAGATACCGTTTGCCGGTGCCTGCGCCACTGGCTGCACTTTCAGTATATGGCGGTCACGCGTCCACATTTCGAAACTGCACCCTACGCCGCAATACGTACATACCGTTTTAGTTCGTTTGATCTCCGCCTGCCGCAGTGCATTATCGATCAGGGAAATTGCCGTGACCGGCTCCGCGCCAATACTGTTCTCCAGCGCTTTAACGAAATCGATCAACGGGCGCTTTACTGGTTCAGGCATGGCAGTAAACGGACCGGCGTCCGGTTGCATAGTTTTTTCCATCAGCGCGTTGCACGGACATACCGTGACACAATGACCACAACTGACGCAGCTTGAACCGGCGATTTGTGTCCCGCCATCCCAGCGTACGCGCGGGTGGGCTTCGGTATAATCGATAGTCAGCGTTTCATTCACCTCAACATTCTGGCAGGCTTCAACGCAGCGACCACAGAGAATGCACTGATCCGGGTCGTAAGTATAAAAAGGGTTAGAATGGTCTTTCCCGTAGGGTTTTCGCTCGAAAGGGTAATACTGAATCGGGATATGCATGTCAGCGACCGTATTGTGCAGGGTGCAGTCACCGGTATTGTGTTCGCAAACCGTACAATACAGCTCATGGCGGTTAAGTATGCGATCCATTCCTTCTTCCTGCGCTGCGCGCATGGCTTCACTCTGACTGTTTACCGCAAGACCATCATAGGTAGTGAGGGTGCAACCGCGCACTTTTTCACCATCCGCTTCTACCCAGCACACATCGCAGGTTTCCAGCGGTGGCAGCGCAGGGTGATAACAAACATGCGGCAGTTTTTTCCCATGTTCATCAAGAAAATCAATTAACGGTTGATTAATGCTCCCGGTTAAAGGCTCGCCGTTATACATAATCGTACAAGTCTGTTGATTCATTTCGCCCCCGCTTTCCCCGTTAATGAAAAAGGCATTTTCCCACCCCGCTGGTTTGTAAGGTTATGTATATGAGCTTAGCCAAAATGCTTTTTTCTTCCATTAACAGACTCAGAATCATCTATTCTTCAGATAATTCTGGCGTTGAGAGAGGGGGGTTATAATCAGGATGGGTTATCTTATTGATATATTTAACGACAAAATCATGAATACGTAAAACAATATATGGCGTGATTTGCCCTGTCGATAATAGGCAGAGCAGGCGGCATATGAACCAGGGTGGAATTACCGGTCTCTGGCTGTATCTGACTGCCTGCTGACACGCCTTTTCATGACATCATGCTACCTGTACACGACCGTATCACAACTTTTTGTCGCCTGATTCCGGTGCGTCTGAAGGGTGGTCTTTTTGATAATCCGGTTGAGGGTTATCTCTTTCCCGCTTATGAATATCCTTGTCACGTTCATGATCATGCCCGGGTTTACTTTTATCTTGCGCGCTGATAACTGACATCACAATCACCTCCTGTTGTCTTGAATGAGCATAAATTATAGCGAATGCATTTCATTGTATCTTTATTAAAACAGAGTACAGGAGTTGTCTTAAAACTGAACTTAATAGCAAATTCATGTTTGTATTAAATAATTATCTACCCAGGGACATTTATAATAAATGGTTATTACGAACTTATAAGCTTGCATATCATAAAATATTATCCAGACTTTAAAAGGTGTTGAAAGTCATCAGGAGGGTATTATGAATATAAGCAACCAAGAGATCATTGATGAATGTTATCAGTGCGCTGAAGCATGCGATCACTGTGCTGCATCCTGTCTTAATGAAGAAGATATAGGCATGATGAAAGCTTGTATCAGGCTTGATATCCAATGCGCCGCGATGTGTCGTCTGGCAGCACAATTTCTGGCGATCCAAAGCGGCTACGCGCAACAAATATGTTATCTCTGTGCAGATATCTGCACCGCCTGCGCTGAAGAATGCTCACAACATCAGCATGACCACTGTCAGAACTGCGCGCAGCGCTGCCGGCAGTGCGCCGATATGTGCAGTAAGGTCGCCGCGTAAATTTCCTTCCGTAAAAGGCCTGCAATGCAGGCTTTTAGCAATCAGGCTTTCAAGTCCTTTCGCGCGACGTATTGCATGAAAGATAATAATCCATACTTATTAATAAATAATCAGCATACAGCTAGAGCATCAAAGGTGGTGACGCCGTGCACAACCATCACTGGCATCGTAATCTGGCTCAGAGCAAAGATGAGTTCTACCCTTCATTTCACTATCCATTTAGCAAATCATTAGTTACAACATACAAATGATTATCTTCTACTATTCCGTGCAAATCTGAGACTGCTGAGCGACCCCTGAACAAAGCACCGTGCACAGCGGTAATACCTGAGCGCCCTGAAAAGCCGTGCCGCCCCGGGCCAAAGGCCCGGAACAAAGGGGCTTTAAAAGTGAATGTTGTAACTATTAAAAATGTGTCGCTTTAAGAGATGTGGCTTTAATTTTGAAGTACACGGGGTCCGCTTGGAAAACGGAAAATATCCTACGTTAAGCCTGTTCTTTTATCAGGGGCTGCTTTGAGCTGTGAAGTAGACATTACTGTCTTACAAGGCTGGAAAGAGCATCTGTTTAGATGCCTCCTTACGGCAGCTAATTATCCGGTAGCCTCAATTAGATTATATTGTTGACAATGAGGATGACATACATCATCCTCATTTTGGATGATGACTGTCATCCAAAATATTTTCAACCAGATGGTCTGCGCACCCGATACTTCTGGTGTCAACTGTCCTCGAACGAAGGAATCTTTCATATGAGTGCTCCACTGACCCAGTTTACTATTACCGAGGCGGTGCCTGGATACTGGCGTATAACCTTCAACAATCCGCCGCTGAACTTTTGCGATCCAGAAACCCTTATCGAGCTGCAGCAGATCGTCGGTCTCATCGAGTCCGATGACACGTTGCGGGTAGTCGTGTTCGATAGTGCTGACCCGGACTTCTTCGTCAACCACTACGACGTTTCCCGGTTCTCCGATTTTCCCCTGACGCCGGGGCCGACTGGGCTGCCGACGTTCATCGATACCACCACACGATTGACCGACTCCCCGGTAGTGACTATCGCGTTGATTCGGGGGCGAACCCGGGGCGGCGGTTCTGAGATTGCTCTTGCATGTGACATGCGCTTTGCCAGCCTGGAGCGAGCGATCTTCGCTCAGATCGAAGTCGGGGCAGGCGTCTTCCCGGGGGGCGGCGGAACTGAGCGCCTGCCACTACTCGTCGGACGGGCCAGGGCACTCGAAATCGTTCTCGGAAGTGACGATTTCGACGCTGCAACGGCAGCGAATTACGGGTGGGTGAACCGCGCACTTCCGGATGACCAGCTCGACGCTCATGTCGACAACCTCGCTCGGCGCATCGCGTCGTTCGACAAGCCTGCGCTTGCCGAGGCTAAGCGGCTAATCAACCGTAGAACCCTGCCGTCTGCTGATGACTTGATGGAGACACAGGGCGCATTCCTTAACGCGTTCTCTTGGCCGACGGTCTCTGAGCGGGGAGCTCGGATAGCGCAAAAGCGCGACGAAGTGGGGTCAGACTTCGAGGCACGCATGGGTTATCACCTCGGCAATCTCAGCACCGATACCCAATGATACCAACGTCGGCCCCCTGAAGGGGCCGACGCCCTGACGTCCGTTTACCTTAAGTGGATCGTTATCAAATTTGTCAGATGTCGCATCGCGGCCATAGGTTTATTCATGGGTAGTTCAAAAGCAGACAAAGCGGCAAGCCACGATCGAATCGTGGAAATCGCTGCGGCTCGAATGCGCAGCAGTGGCATAAACGGTGTTGGAGTCGCGGAGCTGATGCGGGAAGCCGGACTGACACACGGCGGGTTCTACCGTCATTTCGCATCCCGAGATGAGCTGGTCGGTGCTGCAGTAGAACGCGCGTTGGCTCAGGGAAGTGCGCGGACTGTGGCGACGTCCGGCCAGGGTGGCAGACGAGCGCTCGAAGCGATCATCGACGACTACCTCAGCCCAGCCCACCGCTCCCACCCTGAGGCCGGATGCGCAGTGGCCGGGTTGGCCGAGGATGTTTCGCGCGCGGACGACCGAACCCGCTCTGCCTATCGACGTCAGGTCAAGCAATACCTCGAGCTTCTGGCTGAGTTGACGCCGAGTACGGACGCCGCTGATGATCGACGTCGCTCTTGCCTGGTACTCAGCGCACTGGTTGGCGCCCTTGTCATGGCACGAGCAATCGGCGAAGGTAGCCTGTCCGATGAAATTCTCTTCGAGACCGCAACGGCACTGAAAGAATTTTAGCAGCCCGCATAGCGTGTACTTGTGCGGTGAGTAAAGCACTTGCATTGACCTCTGGAAGCCACAGCACAAAGCGGCCGATCAAAACCGGTAGTGTCTGAGGCAGTTTCTATATTCAGGATTGCCGCTTCCCTACTTTTACTCTGAGTATGGTTTGCCGGGTTGTATTAAATTCTCGCGCAATGGCGCTGGTACTTATCCCGGTATTAAGACGTTCTGTCACTACTCTTTTTTGTTCCTCGCTCAGGACTGGTGGGCGACCAAAACGTTTACCTGAAGCTTTAGCTCGAGCAATACCTACATGGGTGCGCTCAAGAAGTAAGTCTCGTTCGAACTCAGCGACAGCAGAAATAACCTGCATGGTCATTTTCCCCGCGGGACTGGTGAGGTCTACTCCGCCCAAAGCTAAGCAGTGAACACGAATATCTGAATCTGCCAGTTGTTCTACTGTTTTTCTGATATCCATCGCATTTCGGCCCAGGCGGTCAAGCTTGGTGACTATCAGAACATCGCCGTTTTCCATACGGTCAAGCAGCCGGGCAAAGCCCGGCCGTTCACTGGCCGCCACCGAGCCGCTGATTTTTTCCTCAATCAGTCGCTGGGGCCTGACAATAAAACCCGCAGCTTCAATTTCCCGGCGCTGGTTTTCTGTGGTCTGCTCCAGAGTGGAGACCCGGCAGTAGGCAAAAACTCGTGACATTAGAAACTTTCCGTACGTAAAGGGTGTCCGAATTATAACGCCTGTACGAAATGAATTTCTCTTACTTTCGGACATATATAAGAATTGATGTACGAAACCGACCGGTTTCGGTCAGTTTAAAGCGATAACTCATATAAACTATATGCAGAGGAAGCATTTATGCCACGGAGACAAATACTCAGTAGTGAAGAAAAAGAACGCTTGTTGATTGTGCCGGATGATGACGTATTTCTGACGCGCATGTGCTTTCTGAGTGAACATGACCTCGCGCTCATTAATAAACACCGCAGGCCAGCTAACCGTCTGGGCTTTGCAGTTTTACTCTGTTATTTGCGAGGACCAGGGTTTCCTCCCGACAAAAGTATTTCACCTCACGACGGTGTTGTCTTCAGGCTGGCGGCTCATTTGAAAGTCCAGTCTGATTTGTGGGCCGAGTATGCATCAAGAGAGGTCACCCGCTGGGAACATCTGGCTGAACTCTACCGCTACCTGGAATTATCCCCTTTTAACCGGGCGCTGCAAAAAACCTGTATTCGCCACCTTTATCCCCACGCCATGCGGACAGACAGAGGTTTTTTACTTGCGGAGGAAATGCTCTCCTGGCTCCACAATAATAAGGTTATTTTCCCCTCTGTTGAAGTGATCGAACGAACCCTGGCCGAAGCAACAACACTTGCCGACAGGGCGGTTTTTTCTGCGCTTACCGCGCAGCTTGAACCAGGGCATAAAGCGGCACTGGACCGTCTGTTGGTATCTGAGGGTGAGCAACCTTCACGGCTGGCCTGGCTGCTCCAGCCTCCGGGAAAAATTAATGGTAAAAATGTCCTGCAACATATCGACCGGTTAAATGCGATTGAGTCGCTGGTACTCCCTGACGGCATTGCACTTTCCGTTCACCAGAACCGACTCCTGAAACTCGCACGCGAAGGCAGGAAAATGAATAGCCGGGATCTGGCAAGATTCACGGATGTTCGCCGTTATGCCTCGCTGGTTTGTATCATATCGGAGGCCAGATCCACCCTGACTGACGAAGTTATTGATCTGCACGAGCGTATTCTGAGTAGTCTGTTCAGCAGGGCAAAACGTACTCAGGCCGAGCGACTCCAGCAAACGGGAAAGCTGATTCAGAGTAAACTGAAGCAATACGCTACCGTCGGGCAGGCATTACTTAACGCCAGAGAATCCGGGGAAGATCCCTGGGCCGCAATAGAAGACGTCCTTCCCTGGCAGGAATTCATCAACAGCGTGGAAGAGACGCGGTTCCTGTCACGTAAGGACAACTTCGACCCGTTGCATCTGATCACAGAAAAATACAGTACGCTGCGTAAATACGCCCCCCGGATGCTGTCCGTGTTGCAGTTCAGGGCTGCACCCGCCGCAATGCAGCTCAGTGACGCATTGGATACCGTCAGAGATATGTATAGAAAACAACTCCGAAAAGTACCGCCTTCCGCGCCAATCGGGTTCATCCCGGAAAGCTGGAGAAAGGTTGTGATCACCCCCACCGGCATTGACCGAAAATATTACGAATTTTGCGTGCTGAATGAACTGAAGGGAGCCTTACGTTCAGGTGACATCTGGGTAAAGGGGTCACGCCGCTACAGGAATTTCGATGATTATCTGATCCCGTCAGGCGATTTTGAAAAATCACTCAGGGATAACCAGTTACCCCTTGCTGTTCCGGCCGATTGCCATGAATACATCAAGAGCCGTTTGACGCTTCTTGCATCGCGTCTGGAAGAAGTTAACGCGATGGCGCTGGCCGGTGATTTACCCGATGTTGATATATCGGATAAAGGCGTGAAAATTACCCCGCTGGATAACAGTGTCCCTTCAGCAGCATCCCCTTTTGGCGATCTGGTTTATGGCATGCTCCCTCACCCTAAAATTACTGAAATGCTGGATGAAGTGGACGGCTGGACTGGTTTTACCCGCCATTTCACACACCTTAAAAACAATCACGTCAGACCTAAAGACAGAAAGTTGTTACTGACCACCATCCTGGCCGATGGTATCAACCTTGGACTGACAAAAATGGCCGAATCCTGTCCGGGAACGACCAAATCGTCGCTCGAGGGCATTCAGGCCTGGTACATCAGGGATGAAACCTATTCAGCTGCGCTGGCCGAGTTGGTCAATGCCCAGAAAAAACGCCCTCTGGCGGCATTCTGGGGCGATGGAACAACGTCATCGTCTGATGGACAGAACTTTCGGGTGGGGAGTCACGGGCGTTATGCTGGTCAGGTCAATCTTAAATACGGTCAGGAGCCAGGCATGCAGATTTATACGCATATTTCGGACCAATACAGCCCGTTTTACACCAAAGTCATCAGCCGAGTGCGGGATTCAACACACGTACTTGATGGTCTGCTGTACCACGAAACTGATCTGGAAATTACAGAGCATTACACCGACACAGCAGGTTTCACTGAGCATGTTTTCGCGCTAATGCATCTGCTCGGATTCGCTTTTGCGCCAAGGATCCGGGATCTTCATGACAAACGGCTGTTTATTCATGGAAAAGCTGAGTTGTATCAGGGGCTTCAGTCAATCATCTCGACAACCAGCCTGAATCTAAAGGAAATTGAAACCCACTGGCATGAGGTGCTGCGTCTGGCTAGTTCTATAAAGCAGGGAACGGTAACAGCATCACTGATGATGAAAAAGCTGGCAAGCTATCCGAAACAGAATGGTCTGGCAAAGGCGCTGAGAGAGTTTGGGCGCATCGAAAGGTCATTGTTTATGCTGGACTGGTTCAGGGATCCTTCACTGCGTCGACGCGTACAGGCAGGGCTGAATAAAGGTGAGGCTCGCAATGCCCTTGCGCGAGCGGTCTTTATGCATCGGCTGGGTGAAATCAGAGATAGGAGGCTGGAGAATCAGAGCTATCGAGCCAGCGGTCTGACATTGCTGACTGCGGCGATCTCACTGTGGAATACGGTATATATAGAAAGAGCGATAGATTCTTTGAGACGGAAAGGGATCGCGATTAATGAGCAACTGATTTCTCATCTGTCTCCACTGGGATGGGAACATATCAACCTGAGCGGGGATTACGTCTGGCGAACAAACCTAAAACTGGGACAGGGTAAATACCGCGCATTACGCTCAGTGGATAGTAGCCTGTACAAAAAACATGCTTAGCGTAGGATATTTTCCGTTTTCCAAGCGGACCCCTACACGCCCGTAAGCGCCAAAGGCGCTAACGCGGAGATACGCCCTGGCTTCGCCAGGACCACTCCGACAGCGTACCTTGACGTTTCATTGCTGTGAAGCGGGGAGCGTCTGGCAGGGCGAGGGGTGAGCATCGGTGTTACCTATAAAACCAAGCCTGCCCGCTACCGCCCCAAAGTAGGCCTCTTCGATCGCGTTAAATCCAACCGTGGATTTAGCGCGACTTTAAAGTTAGATCACGCCTTGTTTTCGAGCTCAGGGATACCGCTGCTACGGTCTGCATATGCAGCCTGGAAACTTGGACGCTGCTGCCAGCGCTGCCAGTATGCGTCCAGGAACTCGAAACGTTCGTCCAGCGGCGTAGCATTCACCGGGAACTTCGAGAACGCGATCGCGGTTGCCAGCGTGATGTCGGCGAAAGTAGGCTCGTCGCCCCCCAGCAGCCATTGGCGTCCGTCTGAAAGATGTTTGTTGACCAGTGCAGCATGGGCCAACGCTTCTTTACGGCAGTGTTCGCCCCAAGCTTCGTTCTTCGTCAATTCGAGTTTGAAGCCGAGACCGGTATGCAGAACGTGGAAAGCCGTGACGATTCGATACAGGATGTGAACCCAGATGCGGTTATCCCACATGTTGTCCAAGCCCTGTTCCAGCGGCGTATCCCCCATGATCTTGCGGCCGGGGTAGGACTGGTCCAGGTAACGGACGACAGCTGCAGTTTCGGAGATATAGCTACCGTCAGCGAGCTCGAGGGTCGGCGTCTCACCCCAAGCATTCATTTTCAAGTGACGCCATCCACGCTGTTCGCCAACCGGCGTCATGTCGTAAATAGTCTCCTGGAACTGATCAGCGATTCCCTTTTCATGCATGAACAGGCGCAGGCGCTGTGGATTAGGGAAAGCCGAAGGCGAAGTGAAAACGTTCAGTTTGCTGGTCATTGTGTCGCTCCTAAAAGTAAATTGAGGTGTAGGTCAAAACCGTGCACTGCTTGAGTAGCGCGGCCTTGTCACGGTGTTGCTGAAGCTGTAGACGTACTTTAATGCGTTGTTCCTGGTTGATAAACCATGTAATAATCAATTCATTTATTACAAATGGTAATCAATATGGCAGCAGGTAACCCACTTCAGCTTGGCAGTATTGAACAGTTCTGCAGAGCAGCGGAGACCGGCAGCTTCACCAGTGCGGCTGAGACTCTCGGTCTGACGCCGGCCGCAGTCAGTCGGTCGATCAGTCGGCTCGAGCAGCGCCTCGGAGTACGTCTTTTTTTGCGGACCACCCGCGCCGTCAAGCTTACAACTGAGGGCGAGCTCTATTGGAAAGAATGTCATCTAGCGCTTGAGCAAATCGCCGAGGCTGAGCGAGCGATCACGGGTTCACAAACCGTCCCTAGCGGACCGCTACGCATTAGTGTCAGTGCTGCTTACGGAACGTTTCGCCTTTTACCCTTGATGCCCAAGTTCACTGATCTTTATCCGCAGATCGATATCGAGATTAGTATCTCGGACAAAATAATCGACTTTGTTGAAGAAGGCTTCGACCTGGCAATCAGGCTAGGCGTTCCGCAAGATTCGCGTCTTGTCGCCTTCAAGCTTGAGGACGCCTCGCTTGGGGTATTTGGAACTCCGACATATCTTGCAAAAAAAGGTGAACCATACCGTATTGATGAGCTCAACCAACACGATTGCATCCAGTACATATCACCGAATACAGGGCGCCCGCTGCAGTGGCTGTTCACCGATGAATTAGGTACTTCAATCGAGAAACAAATAACGAGCCGGATGCGCGTACTTAATGATGCGTTAGGGGCTGTCGCTTGGGTTAACGCGGGCGGAGGCCTTTATCAAACCTATCGCTTTGCAGTGGGAGACGCTTTAAGGCGTGGAGACCTTGTAGAGGTCCTTCAAAAATACGGCGGCTGCTCTCGCCCTTTTTCGATTCTCTACCCCCAGAATCGTCATCTATCGGCGCGAGTACGCGCATTTGTTGAGTTCTTGCGCTCAGCAGTGAAATCCTGACTTATAGGATGCGCTCGATATCGAAGTCGCAGCTTTTTTAGCACGATCAGACGTTCTCTCAGCGTCTGCCAGCGGCCCAGGCTGTGTAAAAATGCGAAAGCATAATGTTTTCAGGGGTCGCTTTACCATTCCCTACCTCGCATCCGGTAGTGGCAACGTGGCTCAAATGAAAATACGAACAGGCTGCTCAGACAATATTTTCCAAAAGGAACTGACTTATCGGTTCACAGCCAGCAAAGACTTAACAGTGTTGCCAGACAGCTAAATAAAGGATTTTGTGTATAAATCATACCGTTGAGCATAGGGTTCAGATGAAGAAAGAAGAAATTCATCAGCATCTTGATGAAGCGTTGGCACAACAGGCACATTTATAGGCAGACTATTATGGTTAAAAAAACCACTTCAGAGCAGCGTCGTGAACTCGGTGCTTTCCTTGTAAGCCGGCGCGCACGCCTTAATCCTCAGGACTTCGGCATGCAACAGGGTACTCGCCGTACACCCGGTTTACGTCGTGAGGAAGTCGCCGTCCTGGCTGGAGTCAGTGTGAGTTGGTATACCTGGCTTGAGCAGGGGAGAGAGATTAAACCTTCGGCAGATGCACTCCAGCGTATAGCCAAAGTTCTTAAACTTAACAGAATTGAATCATCCCATCTTTTTGCCCTTTCACCGCGCGAAGAGCCGGTACCCCATCCCCTCGCGGATGGTGTGAGTGATGGCCTGAAAAGTTTAGTGCGCGCTATCGATCCCATTCCGGCATATGTGAGAAATGCCCGACTTGATATTCTCGCCTGGAATGATGCTATTGCTGATTTGTTTATTGATTATGGATCGCTGGAACCTCATGAGCGTAATACGTTGCGACTGCTGTTTCTATATCGTCCGTATCGCACGCAGATCCTAGATTGGGAGCAGATGGCACGAGGGATGATCTCCGTTTTCCGCGCATCACGTGCCCATGCTCAGGACAAAAAGCCTTTTGACCATCTCATTAAAGAACTCTCTGAAAAAAGCCCGGAATTCAAGGAGTGGTGGCTGGATACGGAAGTGAAAGGCATGGGAGAGGGGAGCAAGCGGCTTTTGCATCCCACTTCCGGACATATTGAATTTACCTACGTTGCACTCACGCCAGAGGGGAGACCCGACCTCTCTCTGGTGACCTATATTCCCCGGCACGTTGCCTGTGACTCCCGGTCATAGGATAACAAGACGCCTTCCAGGGATGATTCGACCTGCCTAAACTGGATTTTATCGAAGCACACAACGTGCTTCTCTTAAACCGTTTATGAGGCAAAAACTATGTCATCCCAACATGTTACACAGAATATGCTTTCTATTGATGTCGCGACTTCACGTAATCCTGCGACGGACGAGTTGATCGCGACTTATGCATTCCAAACTGCAGACGAAGTAGAAGGCATGCTGGCAGGTAATAACGCGGCTTTTCGCCTGTGGCGTGCTACTCCCATGTCTAAACGCGTAGAAGCTTATCGTCGTTTATCCGCGATTCTGCGCGAGCGCTCAGAAAATTTGGCAGGGATCATCACCGCTGAAATGGGAAAAACCCTCGCTGCAGCCCGCGCAGAAGTTGAGAAGTGTGCAGCGACTATTGATTGGATTGCCAGCAATGGCCCGGCAATCCTCGCAGATGAGCCTGTTTCTGTCGAAAATGACGATCAGGTACATGTCTCCTATCTGCCGATTGGCTCAATTTTGGCCGTCATGCCCTGGAACTTCCCTTTATGGCAGGTCATTCGCGCTTCGGGCCCGATTATGTTGTCGGGTAACGGTTTTATCCTCAAGCACGCGCCCAATGTGATGGGCTCTGCCTATGCTTTGCAGGATGCTTATGAGAGTGCAGGCTTCCCTAAAGGTTTATTCGCCAATCTTATTGCTGATAACGAAACTGTTGCAAAAGTGATTGAGGATGATCGCATTGCAGCAGTCACATTGACGGGGAGTATGCGGGCGGGTTCTGCCGTATCGGCGATTGCAGGCAAAGCATTGAAAAAAAGCTTGCTTGAGCTAGGTGGATCAGACGCATTTATTGTGCTGGCTGACGCTAATATTGATTTGGCTGTTAAAGCGGGTGTTGAAGCGCGATTCCAAAATGCGGGCCAGGTGTGCTTAGCCGCGAAACGGTTTATTTTGGAAAAACCCATCGCGGAGGAATTCACACAAAAATTCATCGCGGCCGTCAGACTGTTGAAAGTTGGCGATCCGCTGGACCCGCAAAATAGAATCGGGCCAATGGCGCGAAAAGATTTGCGTGATGAATTACATCATCAGGTAGAACGAACTCTCGCAGCCGGCGCGACACTTCTTCTTGGGGGGAATAAAATCTCGGGCCCCGGCAACTTCTATGAGCCTACCGTATTGGGCGAAGTAGGCCCGGGAATGGCTGCATTTGATGAGGAAACTTTCGGCCCTGTTGCAGCCATTACTGTCGCAGATGACGTCGAGCATGCCATTGAACTGGCAAATACCAGCGATTACGGCTTAGGGGGCAACCTTTGGACCAGCGATGTTTCCCGTGCCCAGCGAATCGCGAGGCGCTTAGAAACAGGAGGCGTATTCATCAACGGATTTTCTGCCACTAATGCCCGCATCCCGGTTGGTGGTGTGAAAAAGAGTGGGTATGGTCGCGAACTCTCGCACTTTGGCCTGCGTGAATTCACAAATGCTCAGGCAGTTTGGGCAAAACAAGTTGACTAAGTGCATTATCGATACGTGAAAAAACGCAGTTGAATACGCAGTAAAATGAGTGGATTATCTCATCGTGCCAGGCACCCGCTATGAGAAGGTGCCTGGCACATAAAAGATGAAAAAGTTTTATTAACTATCTGTAGACGACCGGTCTATTCAGTGTTAGCTTACTCACATGGCAACGGCACTAAGCGACATAGCACGATAGCCGTTCCGCTGGAATGAACAGCGCACAGAGTTGGCCGGAATAGCAGGCACGGGTATAACATTTTTATTTAAGAAAATATTAGACGACTGGTCTAATTCAACTATCACTTTGAAATACTGGAGAGTAATGATGAAAATTCTGATGGTCTTAACCTCACACGACAAACTGGGTGACACCGGCCGCAAAACCGGCTTCTGGCTGGAAGAACTGGCTGCACCTTACTACGCCTTTAAAGACGCAGGCGCAGAAATTACGCTGGCTTCACCGAAAGGCGGTAACCCGCCGTTAGACCCAAAAAGTAATGAGCCTGACTTCCAGACCGAGCAGACCCACCGCTTCGAGGCAGACGCAGAAGCAACCGCACACCTGGCGTCAACGGTTCGTCTCGACAGCGTTTCACACGCTGATTACGACGCCGTTTTTTATCCCGGTGGACACGGCCCTTTGTGGGACCTGGCCGAAGATAAACACTCCATCGCCCTTATCGAAGCCTTCCTGGCGGCAAACAAACACGTCGCTCTGGTCTGCCATGCGCCTGGCGTGCTGCGCCACGTTAAAACCCCGGAGGGAAAACCGCTGGTAGCAGGCCGTAAGGTCACCGGTTTTACCAACAGCGAAGAGGACGCCGTGGGCCTGACGCAGATTGTGCCTTTCCTGGTAGAAGACGAGCTGATTGCCAAAGGCGGGATTTACTCGAAAGGGGCGGACTGGAGTTCTTATGTTGTTACTGACGGCCTGCTGATCACCGGGCAAAACCCAACCTCCTCTACCGAGGCGGCAGAAGAACTGATTAAACAGCTGGGTGCATAACGGTTAATCACGTGGGGAGGGAGTTCTTTAAGCCCTCCCCACTGAGCAAATCTGGACAACATTACACACCTGAATGTCCGTCCGCTGGCCTGTAAGGCAGGGTGCCATGATGTCAGGGTATTAACTTAAAAAATGACAATTGAAGGAAATTCATCATGTTTAAGAAATCGTTTACTACTCTGGCTTTAAGCCTGGTTCTGTCTGTTTATGCTCAGTCTTCAATGGCTGCGCCGGTAAAAAACATCGTTCTGGTACATGGCGCTTTTGTTGATGGTTCAGGTTGGGATCCGGTGGCTCGCATTCTGAATAAAGCAGGCTACAACGTGTCGATTGTTCAGGAGCCGCAAACCTCGCTGGCTGATGATGTCGCTGCGACTCGACGCGTTCTGGCATTACAAAGTGGTAAATCACTGCTGGTTGGCCATAGCTACGCCGGGATGATCATCAGTGACGCGGGAAATGATCCCTCTGTTGCCGGTCTGGTTTACATCGCAGCGTTCCAGCCGGAGCAAGGTGAATCATTGCTGAGTCTGGCCAAAAAATATCCGCCAGCCGCTCAGTCAATTACTGAAACGCCAGATCACTTCCTTTATATCAAACCGGAAAATTTCCATGCGGACTTTGCAGCTGACTTGCCCGTCAAAGAAACAAATCTGTTGGCGCAATCTCAACTCATGCCTGCAGTAGCAGCATTCACTGCCCCGGCAGGCGTTCCTGCATGGAAAACGAAGCCTAGCTGGGCCGTGGTGGCGACGCAGGATCGTGCTATTAATCCAGAACTGGAGCGCTTCATGGCTAAACGTGCGCACAGCACCGTCACTGAATTGAAAGGCAACCATGCTATTTACGCATCACAACCGGAAAAAATTGCGACCCTGATCGAAAAAGCGGCACTAAGTTTATCTCAGTAAACATCAGTGAAATGCTGTTCTGACCAGCCATTATTTGAATGATTGCCAGGTGTAAAAGCAAACATACGAAAAAACAATTCTAAATTAAATGCTCCGCCCATGAGGCGTCGCCAACAGAAAAGAGAATAAAGAGATGAAAACTATTCAGGTGAAAGACGGTTCTAAGATTGCATACAAAGACTTTGGCAAGGGACAAACCATTATTTTCTCCCACGGCTGGCCATTATCAAGTGATGCATGGGACGCGCAAATGTTGTTCTTCGGTCAGCAGGGGTTCCGTGTCATCGCTCACGATCGCCGCAGCCATGGCAACTCGAGTCAGACGTGGGACGGCAATGATATGGATACCTATGCTGAAGATTTATCATCACTCATCGAACAGTTAGATCTCAAAGACGTTGTTCTGGTTGGACACTCGACTGGCGGTGGTGAAGTCGCACGCTATATCGGAACGTATGGCTCGGCACGCGTCAGCAAAGCCGTACTTATCGGCGCAGTACCCCCGGTTATGCTGCAAAGTGAGAAAAATCCTGGCGGTCTGCCTATGGAAGTGTTTGATGGCATCCGTGCTGCGGTCGAAAAAGACCGTTCTCAGTTCTACAAGGATTTAACCACGCCGTTTTTCAACTATAACCGTTCATCAGAGACGCCTTCTGAGGGTGTGAGAGAAAGCTTTTGGCTTCAGGGGATGCGGGGTGGGATCAAAGGTCAATATGACTGTATCAAACAGTTCTCTGAGGTTGATTTCACTGATGACCTCAAGAAAATCGATGTGCCAACCCTGATCATGCATGGTGATGACGATCAGATCGTTCCGCTGGCTGACTCTGCCATTCTGTCCGCGCAACTTGTCAAAGATGCGCAGCTCAAGGTCTATGCTGGATTTGGCCACGGGATGACAATCACCCAAGCCGGGACGATTAATGAAGACCTGCTGCGATTCATTGAAGAGTAAGCGACTGAACATGGCGCAACGTCTTACCGTATTATTTCAGCGGGTGGCGATAACCATCTGTACGGTACTGCTGAAATCTACAAATAAGCGTGAGCAAATGGAATAGTTTTATCTTGCCTGTAGACGACTGGTCTAGTTCTTGGTAGATTGAACCTATGAATACTACAACGCAACTACATAACAATGAAATCCGCGAGCATATTCTGGCGACAGGTCAGCGTATTATGGCGGGTAAAGGATTTTCTGCGGTCGGATTGAACGAAATACTTAAAGATGCTGGTGTGCCTAAAGGCTCTTTCTATCATTACTTTAGTTCGAAAGAAGCTTTTGGCGCAGATATGCTGGCACACTATTTTGATGATTATCTGGCCGATATCGACAGGACACTGGGTCAGCCTGGTCTCAATATGGCTCAGCGGCTGATGAACTACTGGCAGCAGTGGCGAGAATCTCAGTCGTTCTCTGACTGTCAGGGTAAGTGTCTTGCCGTGAAATTAGGTGCTGAAGTTGCCGATCTTTCGGACACGATGCGCTTAACGCTAGAGGCAGGCACTTCCGGGATAATCTCGCGTCTGGCACAAGCGTTAGAAACGGGCGTAGCCGAGGGATCTCTCACTATTGACGATACGCCTCGCACCGTGGCAGAAAGCCTCTACCAGCTTTGGGTAGGTGCAAGCGTCATGGTCAAGATTGTTCGAAATACTGGCCCGTTTGATTCAGCGCTGATCACGACAAGAAAAATTATTCATATTACCCCCTAGCAAGGGGGTACTCAGTATAGAATCGTTTTTTGTACCCGTTTAATATACGACCGGTCTAATATTTACCACTTAATTGCCAAAGGCGGGATTTACTCGAAAGGTGAGGACTGGAGTTCTTATGTGGTCAGCGATGGCCTGCTGATCACCGGGCAAAACCCAATGTCCTCGGCAGCAACGGCAGCCCAGCTCATTAAGCAGTTCGGTGCATAACTGTTGACGACAATCAATATTCCTGCGACCGACCTTGGCATGCAAGTATGTTTAACAAGTTCAGGTGACCAAATTAGTAAATCACTCCCTAGAGAACCATCATTTTAAAATGGCCAGCCAGTGAATGTATTGAGAATTGCCCAAAGGCACAGCGTGTTGACAATAGATACACAACCTTATAATGTATATCCATTGTCAACACAGGAGATATAAAAAATGCGTGACGCTGCGATTAATTTGCGCGCTTTGCCGGAACAACGTGATCTCATCGACCAAGCCGCCAGCCTATTGGGTAAAAACCGATCTGATTTTATGCTGGAAGTAGCGTGTGAACGCGCGCAGGCTATTTTGCTCGACCAGGTTTTCTTCCAGTTAGATACTGAAAAATTCCATGAATTCACAGCGATGCTTGACGCACCTCAAAAGGCAAATCAGGGTCTGGAACGGCTCATGGCAGTGAAAGCACCTTGGGCATGAGTCTAAAACTGTCTGCTCCTGAGCCACTTACAACTGAACATATCCTTGATGCGTTTGGTTGTGGGGAATCAACGTTAGATGAATGGTTAAAACGACGCGCTCTGACAAACCATTTAAACGGTGCAAGTCGTACTTTTGTTGTCGCGACTCACGATAAGAGTATTGTCGGTTATTATGCGCTCGCAGCCGGCGCTGTGTTGCACAGGGAAGCAACAGGGTCTGTTCGGCGTAATATGCCTGATCCAGTTCCGGTCATAGTATTGGGAAGATTGGCGGTCGACCTTCGCACTCAGGGATTAAAGCTAGGTGCATCATTGCTACAGGATGCCGTTCTTCGAGTTCATTCAATTGCTGAAAACACAGGTGTCAGAGCATTACTCGTACATGCACTTCATGAACCGGCTAAACAATTTTATGAACACTACGGTTTTACATCATCGCCAATTAATCCGATGACATTAATGCTGCGTATTTAATATTTCCGGTGACCTTGAAGCGCAGCATGTGATCACAGCAAAAACATAAACATGAATTCACACATCATAATGATGAAGTGTGAATTATGCTATTTTTTATCGTTATGATGGAGAGTGCTTTTTTCCATGATATCAATCATCGCCCCTTCATGCGCCTGAAGATTACGGATATAACGCATTAATGTTTCAGGCTTTTTCCAGGTTCCTTCCTGCATAATCTGAGCGACAGCATAGCCACGTCCCGCCATATCCTGTGCAGCGCCTACGCGGGCACTGTGACCAGTCCAGGCTGTATAGCGCCCTTTGTTTGGAATGATAGCTTCACCTGCTCCAATCGTACGCCAGGCCTGTGCGAAAATAGATTCCATCGCCGGCGTGCTCAGCGGACGGGCGATTGAAAGAGTTGCACTTCCCGAACGGTGAACCGGACAAAAGAGGAAGGCATCGGGTTCAGCGCTGATACCTGACACCGACAACCATTCCGACAGCCGGCGGGAGGACTGCGAACTGAGAGATTTGATCAGTCCACCTGTCTGAACAATAGTCTTGGTATAACTCACATTAAGGATAATCCTGCCATCCGGCGCCCGGGAGATATCACGAACACGGAGGCGGGCTAGCTCACTGATACGCAGCAGGGTACTGTAAGCGACATGCAGGAATGCAAGATCCCGTTTTTGGCGAAGCAAAATCGAGTCAGACCATAATGCATCCAGCTTAAGCAGATCCTCAAGACGAAAGGGCACAGCCTGGCCAGTTCGTTCACCCTCGACAACCGCAACACGATTTATCTTTTTCACCGCCCGGAAAACCAGTGGGGAAGTGTTTGGCGGTGTAAGACCGGCGTTACGGTGTAACATCGAAATCAATGAGCCATGCGTCGCAATTGTTGAAGAGGCTCGGCCGTTCTCTTGCAGCCAGTTCAGGTAATCACGAAGGTCTGACGCAAGCATGGGCAAAAATGAACGGCTATTTTCTGTCGACCACCTGTGGCAGATCCGCATAACGCTCATCAACTGTCGCCAGGTATTGGGTGAAAAAGCCTCCTTGTCCTGAACAAATTCCTTCAGCCTGGCCAGAACATCTTCTTCCGCCTGGATAACAGGCAGTATCGGGTTAATTGGTGATAACTTGCCCATAGATAGCTTAAAAAGCGAACTCCCGGTCACTGACGACGCTACGTGGATTCTGATAAAGAAGCAGGGTATTTCCCTTGCAGATTTCACGTAGCGAAACCTGCACGATCCGCAGTGAAAAATTACCTGCACCTTGTAACTACTGGATAGATTATCTGTTCTTTATGTATATCGCTAACTTTATATAAGTCCCATTATATTAAGTCAAAAAAGCCAACGTCATTCAGTGCAAAGAAAGGTGAAAGGCATAGCCAGGGAGGAGATCTCAGATAAGGAGATTCAACATCTTCATTATTGATACATAGCATGAGATTTAACATAAATCAGGAGTCATCAGTCATCAGTGAAAATGTTGAAAAAAACACTTTTGAAGAGGACATTTAGTTGTACATTATTCCTGCGCCGTAATGGGGTTCTTCTTCGGTTTTCTCATGACCATGAAGAGTTGACTGTCTCAGCAGCACAGGGGAACCTGGATGTGTGGCATATCGCTGAGGTCCTGAAAAGGCGATCTAAGGGTGAAACAGTCGCTGTTTTTGCCCACCTGACGACCCTTGTTCAGGGTTTCATAGCCCATAAGCATTTTCTTGATGACCTCAAGCAGGTAGCTGGCTTGGGTACAATAGAGACGCACCTTACCGCAGATCGCATAACGTTAATTATGTTAAATAAGATAGCAAACCCCGCGCCCAATAATTGCCCGTCCTTTATCCAGCCTCACCTGCTTCGTTAAACGTTTCCTGACGATAATGAATCGCCAGATACATTGGGCTTGCGCCGCACAGACCCGTTCGGCCCGGTGCATGCGGGTTAAAACTAAAAAGTGTTCCCCGTAAGTCCCTGACAAAAAATGCGATTAATTTGACACAACCTTGACAGATAGATGCCTGGACAGTAGTTTTATTTGAAATTAATGACTAGGCAAGCATTATGCACAATACTTCCGCTATTAGCGGCGATAAATTACCCCTTGGTTTGCTTATCCACCTCGCGAACCAGTTCAAAGACCAGATCATCAGCGAGTACTTTGCCGGTGCGAATATCACTGCACAACAATTCAAGGTATTGATTAGTATATATAAAGGTTTTTACAGCCCTGTTGAAATCAGCAAAAATTTGGTGATGGACGCCGGTGGCATGAGTCGCATGGTCGACCGTATGGTAAAGCGGGAACTGATTGCACGTACCCCGAACCCGCAGGATAAACGCCAGGTGATTCTGACGTTGACTGACGAAGGTCAGGCCCTGTGCGAACGTTTTGAGAAAGATGCGCAGACCTCAATCATGGGCAATCTCACCGCACGCCTTACTCCCGGGGAATCCCGCTTACTGGTAGAGCTCATTACAAAAATGCTCCCGGACGACATCACCGCACCTCATCGCTAACGTTTTCAAAAAGGTCATCACAAGATGGAAACCACACCAGCCCAAGATGTTGAGCGCGGTAGCAAGCGCAAACGTAATTTTATAATTTTGTTTTTTATTCTGGTGATTGCCGCCGGGGGAATACTGGCGTGGTATCTGCTTTACGCCCGCTTCTATGAATCTACCGATGATGCTTACGTAAATGGCAACCAGGTCACGCTTACGCCGCAGATTGGCGGTACGGTGACACAAGTGACGGTGGATGAAGGCGACTTTGTACAGAAAGGCCAGCCGCTGGTGCTGCTCGACCCGAGCGACACCGAAATCGCTCTGCAACAGGCGGAAGCTAACCTTGCGAACACCGTTCGTCAGGTTCGCGGTTTGTACAGCACGGCGGATAACTACCGTGCCCAGGTTGCGGCCAAAAAAGTCGCCTTGCAAACGGCACAAAATGACTATACCCGCCGCCAGAAGATCTTCTCTTCCGGCGCTATTTCTTCGGAAGATCTTTCTCACTACCGTGATGCGGTCACCAGCGCACAAAGCGATTTAGCCGCCGCGCAGGAAGCGTTACGCACCAATACTGCAATGGTCGACGACACCGTTATCGACAGTCATCCGGAAATCAAAAGTGCGGTTGCCACACTGCGCCAGCGCTTCCTGGACAACGCCCGCACTACCATCGTTGCACCCGTAAGCGGTTACGTAGCCAAACGCGCTGTGCAGCTGGGTATGCGCGTGGATTCCGGCACCACGCTGCTGGCTATCGTGCCGCTGAGTGAAGTGTGGGTGGATGCAAACTTCAAAGAAAGTCAGATGTACTCCATGCGCCTGGGCCAGAAGGTCACGCTCAATGCGGATCTTTACGGTGACAACGTTGAATACCACGGCACTATCGAAAGCCTGGGCATCGGGACCGGCAGTGCGTTCTCTCTGCTACCCGCCCAGAATGCCAGCGGCAACTGGATCAAGATTGTTCAGCGCCTGCCGGTGCGTATCACGCTTGATCCGCGCGATATGCAGAAGCACCCGCTGCGCGTTGGCCTGTCGATGAACGTCCGCGTGGATATCCGCGACGACGGCGGCCATTTGCTGCCGCAGCAAACCGTTAGCACCCCACGTTTCAGCACGGATGTGTATCAAAACCCGCTGGCGGAAGCGGACAAACTGGTGGCTAAAATCCTTCATGACAACAGCAAAACGGTTGCCACAGGCAGCCGTTAAGGGAGACGTAATGCAAGATAAGGCCGCATTTACGCCGCCCACTATGTGGCTGGCGGTGCTCGCATTGTCGCTGGCGACATTTATGCAGGTATTGGACTCCACCATTGCAAACGTTGCGCTGCCGACTATCGCCGGAAACCTTGGCGTTAGTGCGGACCAGGGGACGTGGGTTATCACCTCCTTTGCGGTATGTAACGCCATTGCCCTGCCGCTGACCGGCTGGTTTACCCGCCGGTTCGGGCAACTGAAGTTGTTTCTTGGTTCGGTGGTGATGTTTACGCTCAGCTCGTTCCTGTGCGGCTTAGCGCACAGCATGACCGAACTGATCATCTTTCGCGCCCTGCAGGGGTTTTTCGCAGGCCCGATGTTCCCGATGTGTCAGACGTTGCTGCTGGTGATCTTCCCCCCCAGCAAGCGAAGCATGGCGCTGGCGCTGCTGTCGATGGTGACGGTTGTCGCACCCATCGTCGGACCCATCACCGGAGGCTGGATCACCGATAACTATTCCTGGCCATGGATCTTCTACATCAATGTGCCAATCGGCATTTTTGCCACTCTCGTGGTCTGGACCCAGCTGCGTGCCCGTGAAGAAACGACGAGCCACGTGCCAATTGACTATATTGGCATTGCGCTGCTGGTGATGGGGGTTGGGTTGCTGCAGGTTGTATTAGATAAGGGCAACGATCTCGACTGGTTTGCTTCCCTGCAAATTGTCATCATGACGGTCATTTCCGCGATTTCTCTGGTGTCGTTTGTCATCTGGGAACTGGGCGAGCGCCATCCGATTGTTAACCTGCGCTTGTTCAAAGAACGCAACTTTGCCGTCGGCACGCTCTCGCTAACACTGGGCTACGCCGCGTTCTTCGCCATCAACATTATTCTGCCACAGTGGCTGCAAACTCAGATGGGCTATACGGCGATTTGGGCAGGGCTCGCCGCCGCACCCATGGGCGTACTGCCGTTATTGATGACGCCGTTTATTGGCCGCTATGCCAACAAAGTTGATCTGCGTATTCTGGCATCGCTGTCATTCCTTACGATGGGGGCATCCTGTCTCATCCGTGCACAGTTCAACACCGACGTGGATTTCCGCACCATTGCGCAAGTGCAGCTGTTTATGGGGATTGGCGTGGCGTTTTTCTTTATGCCTGTGACCACTATCGTCTTGTCGAATCTTAACGGTGCAGAAATCGCCGAAGGTTCCGGTCTGGCAACGTTCTTCCGCGTACTGGGCGGGTCGTTCGCCTCGTCGCTGACGACCTGGATTTGGTCCCGCAGAGAGGTATTCCACCATGCCAATCTGACGGAGAGCGTCTCTGCGTACAACCCGGCGGCGGTGAATTATATTGAGAAGATGGGGGGGCTCACCCAGCAGAATATGGCGTCTGTCGATAAAACCATTGAGCAGCAGGCCTATATGATGTCGACCATTGATTACTTCTGGATATTAGGCTGGGGTTTTATGGCGCTGATTGTGGTTATCTGGTTCACACGGCCACCCTTCAGTCGTTCTGGTCCGTCAGGTGCTCCGGCGGCAGGGCATTAAATGAAAGACAAAACTTAATTATGATTATATGAACTTAAGTGACTGATATTATAATGTTTTCAAATACAAGAATTTGACATCTGCTTTTTGAGTCGCTTTACTTCGGGGACTTCCATGCCGCCAAACTTCTTGCACCAGGTGTAAAAGGTGGCGTCTGAAATAGCATACTGAGGCAGAGTTCCCGGGCCGAAACCCCGGCTTCGGCCTCCCGGAGAATACTGATGATCTGTTCGTCGAAAAAACGCTTCTTCGTGGGGATGTCCTCATGTGGCTTATGAAGACATTACTCACAGCGGGGTGTATTAATCAACGGGGAGCAGGTCAAACTGGGCGATGCTGAAGTGGCCAACACGAATATTGCCCGCATGATCGCTGTACAAATGGAATCCACCCTCAAAACCGCAAGTGTCGCGTTGACCGATCTTTCGGAACGTCTGGAAGTCGACGGTACCGGTGCACACGAACTCGGCCGACTGCAGACTCACCTGGTTGAAACAGCCAAGGCCAACGCCGAACTACACGGATTATTTGCCTAAATACGCCACAAGTCGTCCAGCATCGTTCCATTGGTGTTTGTCACTTAAATTTTCAAGTAACTATGTTAATTAAGTTGGTTCAGATCAAACGAGGGAGCAACTCACGCCAATATAATGAATGTTCTTAAAAAAATTTATTAGAGATATATATGCGTCTGCTAACTAAGAGTGAAGTTGAAAATATCTCTGGCGGCTACAATGGCAACGGTCCATCATCCGGCATGACGGATGGTGGTGGCGTTGTTTCTGGCAGTTCTGGTGGATCATCATTTTATTTAACGTTGGTATGCATGAAAAAATCATCTCCAGTTTTTATATTTGTAACCACATTTTTTTGCGGATTATTAACCTTCGCCATATTAAGTCGCATTGGCGTGTATTTCACCTTTTCGATATTGGAAATACCTCTTTGGCTGGCTAACTGGATTGCGGGTGTAGCGATGATTGTGGGTCTGGTCCGAATTGTCGAAATCATCTATTACGTATTATTACCTAAAATCAGCGGGCGTCTAAAAAACTGATGGTTGTTTAATGAATGGCATCTAAAAATTATATTAATATGAGAGAAAAAAATGAAACATTACTTCCTTGCATCTTTGTTCACTATTATGACTCTGCCAATGGCAACCAGTGCAATGGCCTTAACACCTGAGGCATCTGTCAAGGAAATCGCTGATAACTTGGTTGAACTCAATCCCATAACATGGACCGCTCCTGCCGAAAAATATCACATGGTTGTCTTTATCGATAACCAATGTAGTTATTGTTCGGACGTGGTTAAAAAGGTTCAGCAGTATACGGATGCTGGACTTACCATGTCATTCCTTACGGTTGCTCCTCCGGCTATCCATGATAAAGTGATCAGCGATATGGCCAGGGTCTGGTGCTCCAACTCCCCACGTGAAAGCCTACGTAATGCAATGGCTGGTTTTTTACCGAATAATGACACTTCACCAGCCTGCATCAGGACAATAGAGCAGCAATCAGCACTCGCGAATCGTGTCGGTATTGAGGTTACACCAGTGATGGTTGTTATGCAGCCTTCGCCAGTTGTGTTTATTGGGAATGTAAAGCCCGCTGAAATCCTCAAGGCATTAAAGCATTAGCCTTTGGAGAATATCTTGTGGGGTCCGGGGTGGGGAGGACAGTAAGTTCATACGGCTGATTACACGTCCGGGAGGACCATGTATTCCGTAAATTTCCACAGGATATCTCTTTCCATTTCAACGCGTTGAAGTCTTTTCTTTAGCTCACGTATCTCAATCTGCTCAGGTGTCATGGGTGAAGCTATGGGTGATTTTCCCGCTCGCTCATCTTTCAGTTGTCGAACCCATTTGTCCATCGTGGATTTGCCGACATTCATCGCAGTGGCAGCGGCGGCAACGGTGTAGTGCTGATCGAGTACAAGCTGGGCAGCTTCGAGGCGAAACTCGGGGCTAAAATTGCGTCTGTTACGTCCGGTCATAATGTCACCTGTTTTGACTGTGAGGTGATGATATCACCTCTATTCAGGTGGCCAAATTTACTATGCCACTACAGTTTTTCGGCAGGCTTATATTCCGGATGAAAGTAAATGGGCGTCGGGTCCATTTACTCTCGGTTGTTGTAAAAGTATCCTCCAGAGGATATAGTTAGCGTACGGATTTTTTCCGTACGTGTGATTCACATTCAGTTTACTCGTAATTTTTTAAGCCTTAGTTCCTATCAAAGGAGGTGCGGTATGTCCGCCCTGAAAAAACAACGAATCGATCTTAGATTAAACGACGAAGATAAAAGGATGATCGAGGAAGCGGCGGCAATGACAAATCAGTCTGTCACGCAATTTATGTTGAGCAGTGCCTCAGAACGTGCTGCCGAAGTTATTGAACAACACCGTAGACTGATCCTCAACGAGGAATCATGGGAGCTGGTGATGAATGCAATTAGCAATCCTGCGATTCCTAATGAAAGGCTGAAACAAGCAGCAAAACGTCTACAGAGTATGGAGTAAATAGTGGACGGCCTGATAATAGATATTCTTAACGAGGACGCCGAGTACAATCTGGCTGACTTCGACTGCGGTGAAACGTCCTTGAATGTGTTTTTAAGTGATCATTTAAGACGACAACATAATGGGAAAATTTTACGTGGCTATGTTCTTCAAACCCAAGATAATGTCCCCAAAGTTTTAGGTTACTACACGTTATCGGGCAGTTGCTTTGAAAGAGCAACGCTGCCGTCTAAGACACAGCAGAAGAAAGTGCCTTACCATAACGTTCCCAGCGTCACTCTGGGCCGTTTAGCGATAGATAAATCACTTCACAAACAAGGCTATGGTTCTATGCTAGTTACGCACGCTATGCGGGTTGTTTATCGTGCATCTTTAGCTGTTGGTGTCCATGGGCTCTTTGTCGAGGCACTTAATGATAAGGCTAAGAATTTCTATATTAGTTTGGGTTTCACAGCTTTAGTAGGTGAGAATGAAAACTCCTTGTTTTATCCGACGACATCTATTGAGAAACTATTTCCCGAAGGATGATCATTACAACTTCTTGATTTTAAATATTTTACAGGTGTAACATTCCGGTACAAACAGGACTACTTTACGTTAGCCATAAGCTTTTCACGCCACCTCATAATAACCCGATGATAAAAAGCCATTTGTGACGATACAGCTCATCTAAAATTTGGGTTAATGCCATACTAGACTTCTCCCCCAGGTTTCATGCTCACTGAATGAAGGAGCGAACTGTATTGAATGCATCCTCCAACGATTCGGACCGCTATCTCATCCGCCTGAGCGGTATGAAGCGCCCTGTTACGACTCTGGTTATATTGGCTACAGCGCTTGTCTGTCTGTTGTTATTGGTCCTCGCCGGCGCATTTATTTCAGCATCCCGCACAGCGCAACTGGGCGATGCTGAAGTGGCCAACACGAATATTGCCCGCATGATCGCTGTACAGATGGAATCCACCCTCAAAACCGCAAGTGTCGCGTTGACCGATCTTTCGGAACGTCTGGAAGTCGACGGTACCGGTGCACACGAACTCGACCGGCTGCAGGCTCACCTGGTTGAAACAGCCAAGGCCAACTCCGAACTACACGGATTATTTGCCTACGGAGCGGACGGAACATGGCTGGCTACGTCTCTCAACCGCCCGGTTAAAGGGAATAATGCAGACCGTGAATACTTTACGTACCATCGCGCTAATCGAAGCCTTGCAGTACATGTCGGACCGCCAATTAAAAGCCGGTCCACCGGCGTCTGGATTATTCCGGTATCACGGAGAATTAACCTACCGGACGGAAGCTTCGGTGGTGTGGTCCTCGTTACGCTCAAAATTAATTTTTTTGAACGCATTTATAACGAAATTGATATCGGCAAAACCGGCACCGTCTTGCTCGCGCTTACCGATGGAACGTTGGTGTACAGGCGGCCCTTTGAAGAAAAGCTGATCGGGACTGATATTTCTAAAGGCCCTGTTCTGCAGGCTCTGTCCACGCATTACGCCGGTTCCTCAACCCTGGTCTCAAAGATTGACCGGATCGAACGGCTGTACAGCTACAGGCACGTGGATGGCTACCCCTTCATTGTTGCTGTCGGGCGCACGAAAACAGAATTATTAAGCCAATGGCAGCGCTCAAGCTTTTTCCTTGGCGGCACGGTATTGGTGATCTGCGCGATGTTCATATCGCTCGCATCAAAACTTGTCAGGCAAATAGGTATCCGGGACACGCTCGCTCAAAAACTGCATGACCGTTCCGAGGGGCTTGAACAGTACAATATTGGCCTGCAGGTACTGGCAAACACGGACAAGCTTACCAGCATCGCAAATCGGTTGATGTTCGATAAAATTCTTGATCAGGAACTTAAACGTGCGCAACGCGGCGATGATTGCCTTTCGCTAATCTTACTGGATGTAGACCTTTTCAAGAAATTCAACGACCGCTATGGGCATGTAGCCGGCGACGCCGTTCTGCACAGCATTGGCAGGGTAATGTCTGAGCAGGTGACCCGAGCCGGCGACCTGGTCGCACGCTATGGCGGAGAAGAGTTCGTCGTTATTTTGCCTGGCACCGATATAAAAGGGGCGATCGAGGTTGCTGAGCGCATTCGCGAGGGGATACTCGCATTGACAATCCCCCATGTGGATACGCCATGGGGTCAGGTCAGTGCAAGTTTCGGCGTTACGACTGTTTATCCAGGCCAGCACAGAGGTTTGGTGTCAGCAGATGTTGTCAATCGCGCCGATCAGCAGTTGTATGAGGCGAAACGTACAGGACGAAACAGAGTCTGTGCCGAAGGTTCAGTGTGAAAAAACGGGCTGCAGACAGCCAGCAATACTGACAAGACAGGAGTTTTAGTGATGCAGACATTCCGGATAAACGTACCTGAAGACACACTGATCGACCTGAGCTCAAGACTGAAGCAGACCCGCTGGCCTTGCGAGGTAAAGGGACAAGGCTGGCTGCAGGGAACAGATCTGACGTTTTTGCAGCGCCTCTGCACCTACTGGGCCGAATCATTCGACTGGCGCAGCGCTGAAGCCCGTCTGAATGAGCTTCCTCAGTTCCGTACCATAGTCAGCGGCACGGGTCTGTACGTTATCCACGCCAGAGCAGAGAGAAAAAATGCGGTACCGCTGCTTCTCTGTAACGGCTGGCCAAGCTCAGTCTTTGAATATGTCGATGTGATCCCACGGCTGACAGCAGCAGGTTTTGACGTTATTGCGCCAGCGATGCCGGGATACGGATTTTCAGATAAACCGGAAGCGCCTGGCATGAACGGCACACGCATTGCGTCGCTTTATGCCACGCTTATGCATAATCTTGGCTACAACAAATTTTTCGCGCACGGCAGCGACCTGGGCTCACATATTGTGGATATGATGCGCCGTAACCATCCGGAAAGGTTGCTCGGTATTCATATGAGTAATGTGCGATCGGACTACCCACGTCCCGACGATGCCTCGCCGGAAGAGCAGGCCTTTCTTGAACAGGCTCAGCGGTGGATGTTTGAGGAAGGGGCGTACGCCATGATCCAGAGGACCCGCCCCCAGAGCCTGGCTTACGGGCTGAATGACAGCCCGGCGGGTCTTGCCGGCTGGATAATAGAAAAGTTCCAGGCGTGGAGTGATGGTGATATTGAACAGGTTTATGGCCTGGATGCAATATGCGCTAACCTGACTCTCTACTGGATTACAGAAACCGCCTGCTCGTCGGTCCGTCTCTATTCAGAAGTTGCCAGAGATCATGAGATGCAAACCTCGCCAGAGCGAGGAAACGTTCCGGCTGGCGTCATCATGTTTCCTGCCGATAATCTCCCGGCTCCGCGTGTCTGGGGAGAACGGTGGCTTAACATTATCCACTGGACTGAGGCGCCCCACGGTGGGCACTTTGCTGCCTGGGAAGCCCCTGACATTTTTGTGAATGATATCTGTGAATTTGCCAGAAAGGTGCTTCCTGCCCGCGAATAACTGGGTTGTCGATGCGGCACAATCCCGGAGACAGGCCGTCGGGCTCCGGGATGAGCAAATGAAAAAAACGTGCGCCTTACGCAATTGTCCGAACGACACCGCCGTCGACACGCAAGGAAGTGCCCGTTGTCGCCGAAGCCTGTTCCGAGCAGACATAGATGACCAGGTTTGCGACTTCTTCGGTTGTCGCGAAGCGCTTGATGAGTGTTGTCGGACGCGTCGTGTTGAGAAACTGCTGCTCGGCTTCCTCTTGCGTGATGCCCTGCGCCTCCGCAGCCGCTTTCATCCAGCCACCCATTATCTCCGAATTGGTCGGACCAGGGAGGACAGCATTGACTGTGACGCCCGTTCCGCCGACCACCTCGGCCAGGCCCCTCGAAATGGCGAGCTGAGCGGTTTTGGTCATCGCGTAGTCGATCAAGTCCACGGGGATAGCGAGCGCGGACTCGCTACTGATGAAGACGACACGGCCCCAGCCGCGCTTCATCATGTTCGGCACATAGTGGCGGGAGGCGCGAATACCACTCATGACGTTCAACTCAAAGAGATCGGTCCACTCGCTGTCGCCGATTTCGAAGAAGGGCTTCATGCGTCCCGTGCCGACATTGTTGACGAGAATGTCAGCATCCGGCACCCGCGCAAACAACTCCGCCGCACCCTCCGGCGTCGCAAGATCGGCGGAGACGCCGGTGAACTCACCTTTTGGGTAAAGCTCGCGCAACTCGCGAAGCACTGCATCGACCCGCTCCTTGCCGCGACCGTTGATGACGACGGCAGCGCCCGCACGCGCCAGCCCTTCTGCAATGGCTCGGCCAATACCTGCCGTGGACCCGGTAACGACCGCTTTACGGCCAGTAAGATCGATATTCATGACACCATTCCTTCAACTGTGGAGAGAATGGCATTGTGAGCGATGTCGGAATCAATGATAATACGTTAGTTTTGCATAATATTAATTCCTATAAGGAATGACTGGTGGATCGATTCCATGAATTAAACGCTTTCATAGCCGTGGTTGAAGCAGGCGGTTTTACCGCCGCCGCGCGTCGGACGGGGGATTCACAGTCCGCCATCAGCAAGGCTATTGGCGCGCTCGAGAGACGCCTTGGTGTAGCGTTATTTAACCGAAGTACACGCAGCGTGACCCTGACGGATCAAGGGCAGAGATACTACGAGCGGGCAAAACCGCTGCTTGACGAGATGGATGACGCCGACAGCGAACTGACCAGCAGCACGCACAATGTCTCGGGTCTGATCAGGATCGCTGCTTCAGGTACTTTCGGTCGTCTTCATATTTTGCCGCTTATCCCCGACCTGTTATCGCTCAACCCTGGCCTTCAGGTCGATCTCATTCTCTCTGACTTCGTGCGAAATATGGTGGAGGACGGCATCGATCTGGCGATCCGTGTAGGACCCGTCAACGATCCTGACGCGATTGTCAGACGCGTGGCCAGCACGCCCCTCGTATGCGTTGGATCCCGGCGCTACTTCGAGCAACGCGGAATGCCAAAGACCCCCGCCGAGCTCGTTGATCATAATTGCCTTGTATATCGAGGCCTGGCGGAGCCAACGCAATGGTCTTTTGTAGGACCAGAGGGCCAATTTAGCGTGTCCGTGCACGGAAATCTCACGTCCAACAGCGTCGAAACGATCCGAGCGGGTGTTCTGGCCGGCGTGGGAATCGGCCGGTTTGCCAAGGTCTCTCTTGCCGATGATCTCCGGCATCCAGACGTCCTTACTGTTCTCGACGAATTTACAGGCGACGCCAGAGACATAAGTCTCGTCTGGCCGAGACGCCGGTTTGTACCGGCGCGTGTGCGACGGATCACCGACTTTTTTGCGGAGGCGATACCACAGCGTATTTAGCCCCCGAACACCTCACATTCCAGTTTTGCCGAAGGTTGTGTCGCACAGCCAAACGCCGTACGTTCTCGTTCTCCGAGCCACCTCCCATTCGGTGTGGACGACATCGATTTTCTTATCGTTATTGCCTGGTGATGGGACAGCCAGCATTAATCTAAAAGGTCTTAAAATCTTGCTCAAACAATTAATAGATTCTTTACTTAACTCTTACAGCTAAGTACTGGCGACCTGTTTATTGCCCATCAATCCATACCCGAATTTGCCACTGGCCACTGCAGCTATTTATATGAAGGCTATGTCTTATTATTAACAATCCGTATATTAATTAAGAAGTAGCAGGAAATTTACTGATGGATTGCCCTCTCCATTCAAGCCTCGCCCCCAATCAAACTAAGGGTATTTTTAATTCTCGCTAAAAATGATCAATAGAATGCGCCTCAAACAAATTAAAGACCTTAGTTTTTTCATTTGTTTAATAAAAGCGCAGAATATGACAAACAATATTAATCTGTGGTCGCTAGCTATTTTAAATAGGATTCTTCCTGATTACAGCCTGCACCTTCTGTTTTTTCAAAGGTTGGGCTGCAGAGAATTTTAGAAACGGTTTCAATTGTTTTAAAAGTGCATGAACACTCTATGTTTTGGCATTGATAATATGACTCCTTGGTTTGCTGTGACAGGTATCGACTGGTTCGTATATGTGCTGAGTGATTGCAAAGCGGGCAACGCATCATAGGTAAAGCCTCGTTAATGTAATCATGCTAACTCATTGAATGTTAATAATTATATTGCGTGGGGTAATGATTGTCTTACTTCGACTGAGAGCGCAGAAGAAATGGGTGGGATGCAAACAAAATAAAGAGGAGAAAATAAAATCATTCCTGACATAACGCTTTCCTTAAAGATGTTGTGTACTTACTGTCTGATACATTCCATAAAAATTAAATAATTTATAGCTGTCTTAACCCTCACACAACAAATTAAATTGACAATGAAAAGTAATTCAAAATATTTCTTCCTAAGGATTTATTAATAATTATTTAAAATTCCGCGCTATTCCTCGCAGTTAAACCGATTATTTTTCTCTGAAGATTCATAATGAGTAAGCCCGTCCAGGTTGCTAGCAATTTTACTAGAATTTGTGATGAACCGGTAGAGGATAAAATTCGCTTCTTTTCCTGACGATGAGAAAATAATATGTAGTCAACTACACAACCTCCATTGCCAAAACATATATATAAGGTATTTCATACAAATTATGTATACATAATGGCACAACATCAACTGAGTGCATGCCTTATTTAATCATGTAACTATTCTTACGACTTCAAACGTCAAACAGTCTTAACACTTATTTAATTAAAGGATATTTACATGACAAATTTAAATTATACACCGACAATCTGGACACGTGCTGATGCTCTGAAGGTCAACGAAAACGACCCGACCACCACCCAGCCTATTGTTGACGCCGATTTTCCGGTTATGAGTGATGAAGTATTTATTTGGGATACTATGCCCCTGCGGTCATTAGACGGTACGGTGGTTTCTGTAGACGGATGGTCCGTTATTTTCACGCTTACCGCTCAGCGTAATAACAATAATTCAGAGTATCTCGACGCAGAAGGAAATTATGACATCACCAGTGACTGGAATAATCGCCACGGGCGCGCAAGAATTTGTTACTGGTATTCCCGTACGGGTAAAGATTGGATTTTTGGCGGGCGTGTGATGGCAGAAGGTGTCTCCCCTACATCCCGCGAATGGGCAGGGACTCCCATTTTGCTTAATGAAGACGGTGATATTGATCTTTATTATACCTGCGTCACGCCGGGAGCGACTATTGCAAAAGTGAGAGGCAAAGTGCTGACCTCAGAAGAAGGTGTAACGCTGGCCGGTTTCAACGAGGTTAAATCATTATTTTCAGCTGACGGCGTGTACTACCAAACTGAAAGTCAAAATCCGTACTGGAACTTCAGGGATCCAAGCCCGTTTATCGATCCTCATGATGGCAAGCTTTACATGGTATTTGAAGGAAATGTGGCGGGTGAACGGGGTTCTCACGTCATTGGCAAACAGGAAATGGGTACCCTGCCCCCGGGCCATCGTGATGTGGGCAATGCGAGATACCAGGCGGGTTGTATTGGTATGGCCGTCGCCAAAGATCTTTCAGGAGACGAATGGGAAATCCTCCCACCTCTGGTCACGGCTGTCGGTGTGAATGATCAAACCGAACGCCCGCATTTTGTCTTCCAGGATGGAAAATATTACTTATTCACTATCAGTCATAAATTTACTTATGCAGATGGTCTGACAGGTCCTGACGGTGTTTACGGCTTCCTGAGTGATAACCTTACCGGCCCGTATTCTCCGATGAACGGCTCCGGTTTGGTGTTAGGCAATCCGCCTTCTCAGCCCTTCCAGACCTACTCACATTGCGTCATGCCCAATGGCCTGGTGACATCCTTTATTGATAACGTTCCGACAAGCGACGGTAATTATCGTATTGGTGGGACAGAAGCTCCTACCGTAAAAATTGTCCTTAAGGGAAACCGTTCCTTTGTAGAGCGCGTGTTTGATTACGGGTATATCCCGCCGATGAAAAACATTATTTTAAATTAATGAGGTAATCTGCCCTTCCGCATATTGTTTGCGGAGGGGCAGGTTAAAGGAGTCATAGTATCTGAAAGATATATGCCTCATCAGACCTCAAAGGTAAAAAGGCTTTATTTTGAAACCCGACCATCCATTAATAATGTTGTTCTTAACGCTTTTTTTTCGCCAGGATTCTCCTGCCAGCGGTGTAATGATGTCAATGTTAATGGCACTGCTCAGGACAATATATTTGAAAGGCTCCCGACGGGAAATGATATGCGAAGCGTTACTTTGTGGAGCTCTCACTATGACTGCGATTTCAGTAGGATTATACTTTGGGGCCTCTAAAAATATGATGATAAGTATCGGCGGTATCATTGGTTTTATCGGCGTCAGAAAAATATGGGAATATTTAACCAGTTATATTCAGAAAAAATTATTAGGGAAGTAAACTGATGAGCGGCTTAACATCCCCTTTTCGGTCAAAGCACAAAGTGACAATCAATCATTTCTGTCTCAGAAACGCTCAAATCGATACGGAGCGGGATCAATAATTGGCTGACAGCCGGAAACAAGATCGGCCGCCAATTGTCCGGCTGCTGGCGAAGTACCAAAACCATGACCGGAGAAACCCGTTGCAACAGTCAGACCGGGTATTCTGGTTACAGGTCCGATAACCGGGTTGGAGTCTGGTGTAACATCAATTGCTCCAGCCCATGTATCGGCAATCTCCGCTTTGGCGAATGCGGGCCAGGCTGCCATTAAATTATCCATCGCTTCCTGATTAAGTGCCCGGTTGGCAGGGGGATCCATCATCCGCACCTTCTCAAACGGCGTGATACTTTTTGCCCCCCAATGACGTGCCAGCGTCAGGTCATGCAAAAAATTCTTACCCAGCGAAATACGTAAATTGTCGCGCTGTGCACGCAGCTGGGGCAAATAGCGTAATCCGAGCAATAGATGGTCCGGTACCAGTGAAGCGTCCAGCGCGCCGCGCTGGGTAATAATGAACCCGCCATCCTGATGTTTTCGGAAAGAAAAATCCGGTGCGCCAACCGCTATGTCTGTCGGACCAGCCATCGGACGTGTGCGCAATACCGAACAGATTAATGGTAAGGTCGGCAAGGATACGCCATGATTGCCCAAAAAACGCCTCGACCAGAGCCCGCCGGCGAGCAGCACCTGATCGCAACGAATTTCTCCACGTTCGGTGACCACACCACTGACTTTCCCGGCAGAAAGTGTCAGGCTGCGCACTGCGCAATTTTCCACAATAAAGGCCCCTCTGGCGATCGCAGCTTTTGCTATCGCGCTGGCAGCCAGTGTCGGTTCGGCACGTCCGTCGGAAGGCGTATAGATCCCCCCTGCCCATTGCCCTCTGCCCCCGGGGACCATTGCAGCAATTTCGTGCCGACTAAGCAAACGCGAGTCAAGTGACAGGTGCGCAACCGATTTGAGCCAACCTTCATACAAAGCCATCTGCGCCTGCGTGCGGGCAACAAACATTATCCCCGCCTGGCGGTAACCCACATCACTTCCCAGCCGATGCGGCATCATCGCCCAGAGCCGATCCGACGCCAGCGCTAACGGAATATCTTCGGCAAGACGGCTGGTCTTACGTACCCATCCGAGATTACGGGATGATTGCTCTCCTGCAATAGCGCCTTTTTCCAATAAAACTACAGGGATTTTACGTTCAGCAAGCGCCAGGGCGGCAGTCAGGCCAACGATGCCTCCCCCGATCACCACCACAGTCGTTGCGGCAGGGAAAGTGGCGGAAGTCTGAACAGGAGTTATTGCCGGAGCCATAGCAACCTTCTTAAGTGGTTTAATATGCAAAAATTCAGTAAAAGAACCCGGCACTAAGACCCGACGGTGATTTCTTCCACTTCCGCTTTTCCAGCCCCGCGCCAGGCAGTGACTTCTAACTCAACCTTATAAACGGTCGATCCCAACGGCGGACAGGTGACCGTGGTCGCCGGATTGATGCCACGAAACTTCGCACCAATAATCTCCATCACGCTTGCGACATCCTTCGGATCCTGAATATATACCCGGGAAAAAACCACATCGGAAAGCGTGGCATCGACCGCTGCCAGAGCCATCTCAATATTTGCAAAAACCTGGAGTGTCTGTTCAGTCACGTCGTCAGGAATTTCGTTGCTACGCGGATCCCGGCCGGCCGTATTGGAGACAAAAATCCAGTTATCGACAGCAACAATGCGGGAATAACTCCCCCGTTCTTCAAATTTTGAGCCGGTTTTTACTTTAGTAATTTGGGTCATTTTGTACCTGTAAGATCAGATTATTGGAGGTGAAGGCGTGACTTGTCCGGCACTCAGAAGAGTACAGGCGCATCCCACAGGTTGAGTTTGAGGCCGATCCCTTTTTCAAGCGCATTGCGATAGACAACGGTCCCCCAGGCCACATCCTCAACCGGCATACCGCCGACTGACATGATGATGATTTCGTCATCGCTTTGGCGACCCGGCGCATCGCCAGCAACAATCTTGCCGATGTCTTCCAACTGGTCAGCGGACAATTTCCCGGCCGCCAGCATGTCCATAAACCGCACGCCTATTACGGGGATGGTGTGATGGGCAGGTTTCGGGACCTCTTCATACCAGGCGTGATAAAGCCCGGTATTGTCGAGCACTTTACGCACATCGGGTTGCTCCATGCCTTCGTCAAGATTACACAGCGCTGGCATGGCGAGAAAAGCACCAGGCTTGACCCATTCGCGTTTTACCAACGGATAAGTTGCCGGATCGCCGACTTCCCCTGAGCTGCAATAGGTGACGATATCCGAATCACGCACCACCTGTTCAAGGCTATCGACGGCCTGGATGTTGGTGATCTGAGGAAAGGTATTTCTGGCCCAAACGATAAAGCTGTCGAGATTCTTCTGACCACGGCCTTTCACCTTGATGGTGTTTATCTGCGGGCAGACAGCCATAAACGCCGCCACAGTAGTTTTCCCCATAACGCCGGGCCCCAGCAACCCGATCACCTGTGCATCGCGACGTGCTAAATGGCGGGCACCGACGCCGGGTACAGCCCCCGTGCGGTAGGCTGACAACAAATTTGCCGACATATACGCCAGGGGCGCCCCAGTATCCGCATCGTTTAGCGTAAACATCAGAATGGATCGTGGTAACCCCTTCTGCCGGTTGGCGATATTAGAGCCATACCATTTCATACCTGCAGTGCAGAAATCGCCGCCGAGGTAGGCGGGCATCGCCATAAAGCGACGATCAGCTGTCGGTTTAGGCATATTGGGAAACGGCGAGTCGTTCGGAAAAGTCACCATTGCCCCATGTGAATCGTTGTTCGCTCCGGCCATGCGGTAATCTCCCTGGTATAGCAGAGCAAACATCTTTTCCATCGTGTCAACACAGGCAGTCATATCAGTTACACCAGCACGGATCATGTCCTGCTCGGAAAGATAGATAAAATCAATTTTAGCGGCGTCAGACATGCCAGTTACTCCGTCAATGGGTGGGTTACATTTTTGTTAATCATTTCGCGACACGATGAAAATTACGGGATGAGAAAACGGTTGTATTGAATATTTGCGACATCGTGAAAAAGAGATCGCCGGATATGGCATCCGAATTGCAAAGACAGGGAGTGTTCTTTGTTATGGCGGGGGGCTTATGTCCTGTACAAACATTATCAATCCGGAACAGCCGTGGTTTGTGCTCAGTGCAGCGAGACAATATTCGCTGATGAACGCTGAGAATTCGGCCATTTCCCATTTTTACAGTTTCGAGGTATCTCCGTCTGCCCCTCTGACCCTCGCGGTACCGGATGGTTGCGTAGATATTGTCTTTGACTGCGATACCATTCATCCCATGGCGCGGGTATGCGGAACCACCCTTGAAGCACGCAGCGCAAAGTTAATCCCAAACCACCGCTATTTCGGTGTGCGCTTTGCCCCTGGTGTCATTCCGGATTTTCTCGATGTCATGGCAGAAGATCTGACCGACCGCGAGTTTAATTTTCTGGACGTGGTTCCGGACGCACGTCCGGCCTGCGAGCAAATCCTGCGCACTGAGCTATTTGCACAGCAAATCACCTTGTTTAATAACTATTTTACGCCGAGACTGGCACGCAAAACGTCAACGGTGACTGCTTCAATTATTCGCACAATCCTGCAACAGAAAGGCAATTTCCGTGTCGGGCAACTGGAGGCATTAACTGGCTATACCTGTCGTACCATCCAGAGACAGTTTCGCCAGGATACCGGTATGTCACCGAAGGCATTTGGCCGCATCATGCGCTGCCAGTCTGCCCTGAACAGCTTACATCAGGGTGCCAGCGTCTCGTTTTCCGAACTGGCACTGAATTTGGGTTTCAGTGATCAGTCACATTTCCTGCGTGAATTCAAAAAACTGATCAGTACCACCCCGCTTGATTTCCAGCGCCGTATGCTTCTTGCTGCCCATGCCGAGCGCATTAGTTACCATTAGGTTATTTTCAAGTTAACAGAAGGTGGCACTAAAAAAGTGCATATGTTGCACTATATGACTGTCCGATTTGTTCTATCCCACGCTGGCGCCGCTGGGAAATGATGCTGTCCTATATCCACTTACAAATAGGGCGCTGGCGATGAGTAACATTAATGGGTTAAGAAAAAACTCCCTGGGTTTATTTTCTCTGGTCTTCTTTGTCGTTGCCGCTGCCTCCCCCCTGACTGGGGTCATTGGTGGGTTGCCTGTGGCAATTTTTACGGGGAATGGCGGCGGTGTTCCGGCCGTCTATATTATGGCCTGCATTATTCTGATGCTCTTTTCTGTGGGCTACATAGCGATGAGCCGCTATGTAAATGACGCCGGAGCTTTCTATACCTATATATCAAAAGGCCTGGGAGAAAACTGGGGTGCCTCTGCGTCAGTACTGGCCTTGATTGCCTATCTCTCTATTCAGATAGCCATAATTTCCATGCTCGGCTTCTTTAGCCAGGAGTTCCTTGCACAGCATCTTGCGCTACATATTCCCTGGTGGGCACTCAGTATGCTGTTTACCATTATTGCCTGGATTTTCGGTATTAAACGGGTAGAAGTCGGGGGGAAACTGTTGGGAGTGCTGATGATCGCGGAGGTGGCAATTGTGCTGTTGACGGACGTCAGTTTGCTGATAAAAAAGCCGGGGCCACTGAACTTCAGTTCATTTGATCCGGCCGTGTTTAGTCACGGCAATCTCGGTATTGCGTTTATTTTTTGTATCGCTTCATTTATCGGCTTTGAGTCAACGGCGATTTATGCCGAAGAGTGTCGTGATCCGCATAAAACCGTGCCGCGCGCCACCCTCTGCGCACTGCTGATGATTACCGTTTTCTTTGGCTTTACCAGTTGGTCGCTGGTGCAAGCCTATAGTTTTGATCAGATTGTGGAGATTGCCCGTAAAGACCCTGGAAACTTCATTTTTGATATTACCCGCGAATATGTCGGTCAGTGGGCCGTTGAAACCATGTCCGTGCTGCTGATCACCAGTCTGTTTGCTGCTGCACTGGCATTTCATAACAATATTTCGCGTTATATCTTCAGCATCAGCCGTGATGGCCTGATCTGGAAAGAACTGTGCCAAACTCACCCGGCCAACGGAACGCCGCACAAGGCCAGCCATGCCCATAGTGTGATTCTACTATTGCTGCTGATGGGAATGGGCGGCACCAATATGGATCCGTTAGTCCAGATTTTCGCCTTCGGCTCCGCGATTGCGACCTTGTCGATCCTGATACTTCAGGTAGGGGTCTCTGCTGCCGTTATCCGGTTTTTCCGGCGTGTTGGCAAACACAACCACAGCGCGTGGCAAGTGCTATGGGCACCAATGGGCGCACTCATTACCATGTCGGTTACCATTATCATGGCGATCAACAATCTGCAGCTACTCACTGGTGGCGGTGATGCAAAGCTGGTGGAATTTATTCCCTGGTTTCTTGTTGTTTGTGCCGGTGCTGGTTACCTGTTATCGGCGAGGCGTAAGATGCATGCAGTGAAGTCAAAATGATTTATCTCTTCATTGCACCCGGCTTGTAAAATATCAGGCATACTCACGGTCAGCGTTATTGTTCGTTTCTCTTTTATAACGCTGCCCTCGTTTTTACTTCTACCCGTAGCGCTTCCCGTTACGTCAGCGACGTCTATTTCCCGGGAAAATAAACAGGCCCCCCCTGACCTCCCTTCCGCCGAATACTGTGATCTGGATCTCTCGTCCCCCCATAATGTGAAGCCGCTCACGCGTGCGGGCACACCCTTTAAAGCGGGGAGGATTTCACTGCCCTTTCACATCCCGTCACCTGCGGGTAAGGCCGGCAGACCAGCATCATTTTGTTCTTCGGTTCAAAGCCATGATCAATCATGCAGCGTTGGGCTTTTGCTGTGCGTCCAATGCTGGCGACCGCCAGATTCGACCCGAGCGGTTTTGGATAACCGCAGGCGTACATCACCGGCAGCGCCTCCCGATCATTGGCAACTTGCGTCGACAATCCTCCCCCTGGCGCGCCCACCTTACGCCAGGTGACTTGCATATCCTCATACCGGCTGGAATCCGGTTTAATCGGATAGAATCCTTCATCAGCTTCAAACGGCAGCGCTTCGAGCTGGGACTGACTGAGCGGATGTCCCTGTTTTTTTTCAACGCAGGCGGGAAGTTTTCCCATCACCTCACAAAAATCAAACCCGTCCTTACGTGTAAAACCCAAACGCTGCATACAAAGGAATTGCAGTGCCTGTTCATTTCTGGGCAAGTTATTCAGTGTATAGCCGACCGGATCACCACATTGTGTCATCGCGGCTTTTACCCCCTCTTCCGTCGTAGAAGGACGTTCCCATTGAGTGAATTCAGCTGCGGGAGGACAGCCGGTAAGCAAAAATACCGCGATAACCAGGGCAGGAAAGGCAACCCGCTGTGCTTTACTGAACATAGTGGTCCTTACTTATTCATAATCATACGTGTGAATAGTCATGAGTGCGGCGTTGAAAAATACCATTTTTAAGCGTACATTGAGTTGTACAACCGGGTTGTACATTTCATTGAGGTGATAACGATGCAAGCGATAAATTTTACAACGGCCCGAAATGAGCTGGCAGCCGTCCTTGATGGCGTGACCGGCGGTGAACCTATCATGATCACACGCCGGTCGGCAAAACCTGTCATTATCATTGATGCTGAGCAGTATGAAAAAATGCAAAAAATACAGGCGGAATCGGATTTTGATTGGTTGTTTACTGAACATGGCCAAACGCTTGAAGCACTTAAAAACCGATGATTTATTTTCTTTCCAGTAAAGACATCATCAGTATTCACGAACGTATGATTGCCGCCTACGGAGGTCTTGCAGGGTATGCCGATCCTGGCCGGATAGACAGTATGGCAACCCGAATTTTGAACCGCCATATTTATGAAGGCGAGAATGATATATACGTTCTGGCTGCTGCATACCTGCTGGCCATAGCGCGGGGACATTGTTTCAATGACGCAAATAAAAGAACGGCATTTGCATCAACAGTTTTGTTCCTGCGCCGTAATGGGATCTCTCTTCGGTTTTCTCCAGACCATGAAGAACTGACTGTCGCTGCAGCGCAGGGGAGTCTGGATGTGTGGCACATTGCTGAAACCCTGAAACAGTCGATCTGAAAATCAATTCTCCTCTTTAACTGCTCTATGCAGAAAAATCCTAAACGTGTTATCTGACGCTCATCTCCTTTCCTTGTTTATGGTTAATCCCCTTTTCTTTTTCTAGGCTTAGTGAGCTCAACCCATATTTCATCGATTTGAATGAGGAAACTTTATGTTTAAGCATATCAAACAGCTGCAATATACGGTTCGTGTTGCCGGGCCGAATCCTGGTCTGGCCAATCTTTTACTCGAGCAATTTGGCGGTCCGCAGGGAGAGCTGGCGGCAGCGTGCCGCTATTTCACCCAGGGGATCGGAGAAGACGACGCGGGCAGGAAGGATCTTTTACTCGATATAGCCACCGAAGAGCTGAGCCATCTGGAAATTATCGGTACCATTGTGGGTATGCTGAACAAAGGCGCAAAAGGTGAACTGGCTGAAGGAACCGAAAAAGAAGCAGAGCTTTATCGCTCTCTCACCGGCGGAGGGAATGACAGCCATATTACGTCTCTGCTGTATGGCGGTGGCCCGGCACTGGTGAACTCCGCAGGCGTTCCATGGAGTGCCGCTTACATTGACACCATCGGCGAACCTACGGCTGATCTGCGTTCAAATATTGCTGCCGAAGCCCGCGCAAAAATCGTGTATGAACGCTTAATCAATGTGACAGACGATCCGGGAATTAAAGACGCGCTGAGTTTTCTGATGACGCGTGAAGTTGCGCATCAGCAGTCCTTTGAAAAAGCCTTGTATGCGATCCAGGATAATTTCCCGCCGGGTAAATTACCGCCGCTGCCACAATTCTCTCAGGTTTATTACAACATGTCCGAAGGGGGCACTGTCCGCGGCAGCTGGAATTCTGACAAGACGTTCGAGTACGTTGACCAGCCGCAACCTGCCGTTGATGGCGGAACGGGTGAAGCCTCGGTCAGTCTGGATGCAGCACAGCAGTCCCAACTGGATGCCATGAAAGCACGCACCACGTCTGATCCGTCGATAAACCCGGTCACGGGCGCTGAGCTGGGTTCCACCGGTCCGATTGAAAACACTAAGCCAGATATCATCAAGCCTAAAACCTGACCTTCATGATCAGCGCCTGGATCCGCAGGCGCTGATAAACGACGTCAGAAATAAAATAGCAGGAGGGGATTTATGCCTTTAGTTGTGGTTACCGGAGGGACTGCGGGTGTGGGGAGAGCCACAGCATTATGCTTTGCGCAGCATGGTTATGACGTGGCTGTCATTGCCCGCAGCCAGAAAGGTCTCACAGCAACAATCAAAGAAATAGAATCTGCAGGCGTTCGGGATGAGTGCAGATGTTGCCGATACGCGTCAGATGGAAGAGGCTGCGACTCAGATTGTCAACGCCCTGGGGCCTGTGAATGTCTGGATCAACGCCGCCATGTGTACGGTCATCTCCCCTTTTGCTGAAATGAGCCCATCAGAATATCAACGTGTCACAGATGTGACATATCACGGTGTCATTAATGGCACGCGGGAGGCGTTAAAAATTATGTCATCTCAAAACGTCGGGCATATTATTCAAATTGGCTCAGCCCTGGCGTATCGATCTGTTCCCCTGCAATCTGCCTATTGTGGTGCGAAAGCCGCTATACGGGGATTTACTGACGCACTGCGTTCAGAGCTTATTCATTCCAGGTCAAATATCAGGCTGACGATGGTTCATCTTCCTGCCGTCAATACGCCGCAGTTTGAATGGTCGCGTAATAAGCTGCCCCGTGCCACCCGCCCGGTGGCACCTGTTTATCAACCGGAAGCGATAGCAGAGGCCGTGTATAAAGCTTCTCTTTTAGCCCCACGGGAATTATGGGTCGGGCTATCCACTGTCCAGTCCATTATTGGCAATATCTTCGTCCCCGGATGGCTGGATAAGCTGATGTCCAAAAAGGCATGGGATGGACAAATGCAGGCTGAACTTCAGCCGATAAATGCAGCAGATAATCTCTATATTCCCGTTGAAGGTCATCACAGAAGCAAGGGAAATTTCAATAGTGAAGCGAAGGATAAGGTTATTGCCATCGATCCCGCCCGGTCGGGGAAAGTGGCACTGACAATGCTGAGCGCAATTACCTGTGCCATATTATGGCGGAAAAGATTCAGGAAACATTAATTCAGCCGTGCTCGCGTGATATTTATCCGTCTATGTGTTTGACCGAAAACCAGCGGTAGCCATAACCATTGACCGGAAACCGGGCCGAAGCTTTCAACATGCCTGACCTGGCATATTCTTTGTCGGCCAGCAACTCGGTGAGCATCATAGTTTCTGGCTCGTTGAGTTCAACCTGCACTTTTTTATCGCTTAAATTTGTCATCATCAGCAAAGCCTCCCCGTCGTAGTCATAACGAATGGCAAACAGGGAGGGTATTTTCAGGTCAATGATCCTGTAAGTTCCGGACCCTATTTCTTTGCATCCCAGCCGCGTGCGCGTCATTTTGCTGACCAGATGCAGCAGTGAATGGTCTTCAATTTGTGATTTGCTGACATTCACCCGCCAATAACGGCCGGGTCCTCTGACATTCACTGGCGCGATCAAGTTATCGCGGTCAGCTTGAGAAAAGCCGGCATTCCGGGTGGTGTCCCACTGCATCGGCGTTCTGATGGCATTGCGTTCGTTCAGCGACAGATTTTCACTCATACCAATTTCATCACCATAGCGAATAACAGGTGTGCCCGGTAATGAAAATAACACCGAATATGCCATAGCGATTCTCGCGATATCATTCTCAAACATCGAAGCCAGCCGCCGCCTCAGTCCCCGCTGATAAATTTGCATATTCTCTGCAGGACCAAATTCTTTTATCACATCACGCCGCTCTGCCGGGCTTAAATCCCCAAGGTCCAGTTCATCATGATTACGTAACCAGTGAGTCAGACACGCCCTTGAGGGTGGCGCGGGGATCTCTTTCAAAGCCTTCACCAAAGGTCGGGCATCTTTATGGGCGAAGGATAGAAACATATGCTTATTTATAGAAAAGCTCAGTAGCATATGCAGGCGATCGTTATTGCCAAAATAGTCGTTATAGTGTTGTGGCGGAACATCAACTTCCCCCAACAAAATAGTTTCGGGATGGCGGACTGCGATAAAATCACGTAAATGATTCAGTAAGCTGAGACCCTTTTTGACATCCCCTTTTCCGGCTTGTTTGATCATGTGTGAAGCGGCATCAAGCCTGAACCCCGAAACCCCCAGCCGTAGCCAGTACATGATCACCCGTTCAATTTCATTTATCAGATCGGGACAAGCCAGGTTTAAATCCGGCTCATCGTGATAAAACATATGGCGATAATACTGCTGCGCCTCCTCATCCCAGCTCCAGACGCTCTTCTCTACCCCGGGAAACATCGGGGGATCGTCATTTTCAGGAGGCTCATCTGCCCAGATATAATAATTCCGGTACGGCGAGTGACGATCTTTTCGGGCTTCCTGAAACCATCGATGTTCGCTTGATGTGTGCTGTAAAACTAATTCAACGATCACCCGCAGTCCCATTTCTTCTGCCTGTTCAAGCAGCATCACCATATCGGCGATATCACCAAAACGCGGATCTACCGTGAGGTGATCCTTTACGTCGTATCCGTCATCTCTGAAAGGGGTCAGATAAAAAGGTGTCAGCCAAAGTGCATTGGCCCCCAGGCCACGAATGTAATCAAGGTGTTTGAGTATCCCGCTGATATCACCAATTCCGTCGTTGTTGGCATCAAAAAAATAAGCGGTATCCACCTGATAAATAATGGCCTTCTTATACCAGTCACTGTTCATCGCTTCACTCTCTGTTTTAAATGATATCCCGAACCGTTCTTTGAATAACTTTAGCGGTAAATAATGATGCCGCCATAGCAATTTCAGTCGCCCGGCTGATCATGGTGGTATGCGAGAAAATATCGGGATTAACCAGCCCCAGTCCCCATTGGCCACAGGCAATACCGACGACTAAATAAAGACCGAACATAGGTACAGGCGTTCTGTTTAACCAGCCCGTCAGCATCGACATAATAAGCAGAAGAATGCCAGTCGCAGTCATCCAGCCCAAAAAATTCATCTCCAGCCTCCCGCGCTGACCTATAGGTTATGTATTTAAAAAAATAGAGACTCCGAGGGAAATTTCATAGGGTTAATCTCTATTTTGACCCCTCTGTATCTTAAGTTAGTAAATACTTAAAGTTATGCATTAATATTATTTAATGAGTTGGATTAAATAAGATAAATCTTATCGAAGGAGTCGATTTTTATGTCCATTATATTATTAATATAACATACTGAGCCATGCTTTAAAAAAGCTGATACAAGGAAGTGTCATACACAAATATATTCATACAGAGATTAACCATACAAATAATCGGTCATGCGAACTGGTATTATTTTTGATTTGACGAGTTATAAATTTTTTATTAAGAAATCAGCCTTTGATCCCTGCCTTTTTATTTTGCTTAATCTTTTTCTGTCTTTCCAGTCAACTTATACCGCCCCCACAATTATGATGAATCAAAAGCGACAGAAGAAAAACGATCACATTCGCAGGGAAATTGACGGGCAACAGCCGTTAGGACCCTCTTTAAGCCTTCATCATGTAAAGGAGAACCGCAATGGATGAGACGCTCTTAAATGCGGCGAAAAGAGCCGTTCAGTCACTGAAGAAGAGAAACCTTACCCTGTCGAGCGCCGAATCCTGCACGGCAGGCATGATCAGTATGGCATTGTGCGCCGCCTCAGACGATGGCGTACCCTATGCAAGCGGCTTTATTACCTATGATGACCGGGCCAAGAATCAGCTTCTTCATGTCAGTGCCGACACCCTGACAAAATTTACCGCCGTCAGCGCCGAGACTGTAAAAGAAATGGCGCAAGGCGCTTGCGAAGTGGCGGGTACAGACACCGGCGTATCTGTCAGTGGCTACGCCGGGCCGGAAGGGGGAAAAGACGGGACACCGGCAGGCACCGTCTGGTTTGGCTGGTATTTAGGGCCGGGTAGTCAACAACAAGAGGTCAGACACTTCGACGGGGATTGTGAAGCGGTGATCCTGCAGGCCTCAATTTTCGCTCTGGAAAGGCTGGCATCTCAGGTGGAGGAATTGCCTGACAAGTTCAGTAAGTGAACGGGCGATAAATAGCAGATGATACGCAACGAGCCCCGAAATCGGGGCTCGATGTTACCAACGTCATCTTCAGCTTCAGCGTTTCGCTTCTGCGTCCGGGTCTTCTTCACGGGATAAAAATTGTTTGGTGAGATCAGGCATATGTTCCGCTAACCACTTAGCCATCTCTTCTTCCTGAATTTTAATTTCCCGGAACACGCGGGCACCTTCGAGATCGCCAACATGTTCAGCCGCCGCAATCAGGGCACTGTAGGAGGCAATTTCAAAATGTTCAAAGACGTAACCGCTGATCCCGCCCTTGATGACTTCGTCGCTGGCAAACATACCGCCAAAGGCCTGCCCCATCGCCGACATTTTACCGGCTGTATCTTTCAACACGGAGCGGGAGGTATCAAGGCTTTTTAAAACGCCTTCAACAAGTCGCTGCTGCCCCTGCGTTTCGGTAATATGCTGTTTGATCCTTTGCTGAAGAACCGGATAGTGCTCTAGCCGATCCGCCATTTTTGTTAACATCGTTTCGGCTTGTTGTTCCATGGCGTGAGCATCCCTCACCCAGTCAATGTAATTTTCATACGCTTCTGAAGTAGCCATATTAAACTCCTTATAAACAGAGGAATAAAACAATTATCCGAACGGTTGCCACTCAACCGGCGCTAGCCTTTTGAGGCCTGACCGGACTCCGCCAGTACAGTCAGTTTTTCATCTGTGCTTTTTTCTTCTTCCAACGTTTCATGCAGTAATTTAGCCGCATCGGTATAACCTAATTTTTTGGCCATCGCGACCAGAGTGCCGTAGGTAGCAATTTCATAGTGCTCCACTTTCTGAGCTGCACCAATCAAACCGGCGTCCAGGACTTCACCTTTCTCGACCGAGTCGATCAACTCCTGCGCTTCAGCCACAAGGCCTTCCAGGGCATGACATTTCATACGTTTTATACGCAGATCATCATTAGACTCCACAACCTGATCAAGCCGTTCAATTTGGCCCTGTGTTTCTTCGAGGTGAAGTTTAAAAGCTTCAGCCAGTTTGGGATCGGTCGCGGCCCGCGCCATTTTAGGTAACGCCTTGGTAATCTGGCGCTCAGCACTATAAACGTCAGATAAATCGTGAATAAAGAGATCTTTCAATGTTGTTATAGCCATATTTGCCTCGTCATTTTTGTCCAATATGAATGACTAATATTAGTACTTTTATTTATTAATATAATTATTTGGGATTTTTTTTAAATGAAAAATATAGCAAGCCACTTCATTATCCTGTAACAAAATCATAACTTCAGGAGTTAGAAAGAATTATTTAAACATGTCTGGCCTGCGATGCATTAAATACAGGTGAAATTTTTGACAGACCCGGAAATTATATTATCATTAGTCGTGAGCACATGCTCTTCAGGTAAGACATCATATATTGTTGTTTGTTATTTTTATTAAGGTATTAAGGGTGTTCTTACTGTAAAAAACTGTACTAATCCGATAGGAGGATATTATGGCCGAACATCGTGGTGGATCAGGTAATTTCGCAGAAGACCATGAAAAAGCATCAGAAGCCGGTAAAAAAGGCGGGCAAAAAAGCGGGGGTAACTTCGCTAATGACCGCGAACGTGCAAGTGAAGCCGGTAAAAAGGGTGGACAGCATAGCCATGATAATGATTAGTACTTAATCATGTAGGGCTATATTTTGTCCCACCCGGGCCTGCGGTGAATTCCGCAGGCCTTTTTAATTTGTTTAATATCGTATTTTCTGCTTATGCAACCCGGAGTAATCGCCGGGCGCATTCTCTGCTGAACGTTAAGTTCTGCTGTTTATTGACTGAAGTTCATCGGTTTAATCGGCTTAGTGTAACTTCGCATTATCGCTGTTCTTTTCAAACTGCATAATAATGCTCAGCGAAGCGGGTAATACCGTCAGTGTGATAAAAGTGGCAACAATGAGTCCGCCGATAATCGCATAGGCCATGGGTCCCCAGAAAACCTGCTCCGCAATCGGGATCATTCCCAGTATGGCAGCGCAAGCGGTGAGCAATATAGGCCGGGAACGATGTTGTGCCGCCGCTTTGATGGCGTCATCGCGGTCAAGCCCCTCCCTGACGTTATTGTCCACTTCGCTGATCAGGATCACCGCGTTGCGGATAATCATGCCTGCCAATGCGATGATACCGAGCAATGCAACAAACCCCATCGGCGTCCCTGTCGGCAACATCGCCAGCACAATGCCAATCAGTCCGAATGGTGCCATGAACAAGGCGAGAAGCATGCGGGAGAAGCGCTGCAACTGGACCATCAGCAAAATCAGCATAACAAACAGCGTGACCGGCAGCACCGCGAACACCGAGCTGTTGCCTTTGTCCGACTCGGCCACCACACCGCCCTCCTCTATCGTATACTCCGGCGGTAAGCTTGCCCTGATACGTGAGACCAGAGGAGAGAGTTGCTGAGAAACAGCCTCTGCCCGCAGACCTGCGGCTAAATCCGTCTGTACCGTGATAAACGGCAAGCGTTGCCGACGCCAGATAACCGGATCATCGATTCCCCAGACCGGTGTCGCCACCTGGCTGAGAGGGATTTTCTGCCCGTTTGCCGTGGTGATCATCAACCCGGACAGTGTGGTCAAATCCTGACGTTCGCGCTTATTCCCCCGCAGAACAACATCAATCAGCCGGTTTTTATCCCTGACAGTGGTGACAACGCTGCCTGACCAGACTGTGTTAAGCAACGTGGCGAGACTTTCGGAGGAAACGCCCGCCGCCCGTGCCGCAGTCTGATTCACCTGTAACGTGATGACCCGCTCGGGTTCACCGGCGGTCAGGTTAACTTCACGGGTTTCGGGACTGTTTCCGAGAACGCTGGCAAGTTGCTGCGCTATCTGCCTGACCTTTGCATAATCCGGTCCGCTGACACGATATTTTACCGGCCAGCCGACCGGCGGACCCAGCTCCAGCGGCGAAACGCGTGTGGTGATATCACTGAAATCCCGGGCCAAAACCGTTTCCAATTGCGCACGTAACTTATCCCTGTCCTCCAGACTTTTGGCGACAATGACCAGCTGTGCCGTGTTCTCATCATTGAGTAACACGTCCATCGGCAGATAAAAACGCACCGCGCCTGACCCCACATACGTAGAAAAGTGGTCAATATTCGGATTGTTTTTCAAGGCGTGCTCCAGCCGCTCCGCCTGGCGCGCCGTGTCGCTTTGAGAAGCATTGCCGGGAAGCGTGAGGCTGACCAGCAGTTCCGGACGATCCGACGCCGGGAAAAACTCGCCCTGCATAAACGTGGTCGCATAAGCGGCAAGCCCTAACAAAAGGCAGGCAATACTGAGAGTCGCCACGCGTCTTTGCAAAACCTGGTTCAGCAGACGCTGATAGAAACGCATCAGTCTGCCCTGTTTTTCAGCGTGTGATGCCAGTTTCTCAGGTAACAGCCAGGTTCCGATCAGCGGTGAAAAAAGGATGGCCACTACCCAGGAACATAAAAGCGCAATCAGCACCACGGCGAAGAGAGAATAGCAATACTCTCCCGCACTTGAGGCGGCAAAACCTACCGGAATAAAGCCCGCTATCATCACCAGCGTGCCGGTCAGCATCGGGAAAGCCGTGGTTTCGAACGCGTAAGTTGCTGCCCGCCATTTAGAATCACCGGCCTCAATGCGGGAGACCATCGCCTCGACGGTTATCATGGCATCATCCACCAGCAGACCCAGGGCGATGATTAACGCACCCAGCGAAATACGTTGTAACCCGATGCCGGCAAGCATCATGCCGATAAACGTCATCGCCAGCACGATGGGGATCGCCGCAGCCACCACCAGCCCGGCACGGGTGCCTAAGGAGACGAAGGACACCGCCAGCACAATGACCACTGCCTCAATTAATACACGGATAAAACCGCTTACGGCCTGCGACACCACGGCCGACTGATCCGCGACTTTGACCATTTCAATGCCGTGCGGGAGCTGTCCGGCAATCATGGCCATCCGGTCATTAAGCGCCTTGCCAAAAGAAAGCATGTTGCCTGTAGAAGCCATGGAAATGGCGAGACCGATCGCGGGCTGACCGTTGACCCGGAATGCCGGTGACGCAGGCTCGGCATCCTGGCGGCTAATGGTCGCGATATCCGTCAGCGGAATGTAGCGCCCGGCAATGTGCAGCGTCACAGCGCGTAAACTTTGCTCTGACGTCAGTGCGCCGCTCACACGCAAGGCAATGTTTTCACGATCGCTTCGCAAGACGCCTGAAGGTTCAACCGCATTTTGCGCCTTCAGCGCATCGGTGATTTGTTGCAAATCCAGTCCCATTCCCGCCAGCTGCGCCGGTGAGAATGCGAGGACAATATTCTCCTCCTGCACACCCAGCAGATTGATCTTCCCCATATCCGGCAACGACATCAGACTGCGGCTGATATCATCGACCCTGTCACGAAGCTCACGCGGCGTGAAACCTTCTGCAGTAAAGCCATAAATGGTGCCAAATGTGTCATCAAATTCGTCATTCACCGCCGGGCCCTGCACACCCGCTGGCAGTGACGGCGCAATATCCTGCATCTTTTTACGCACCTGATACCAGATACCCGCGACTTCTGAAGGCGGCGTGTCGTCGCGAAGATTGACGAAAATGACCGATTGCCCGGCGTGTGTTTCGCTTTGGACAAAATCAAGATAAGGCGTTTCCTGCAGTTTTTTCTCCAGCGTATCGGTGACCAGATTAACCGTATCCTCCACGCTTGCCCCCGGCCAGCTCGCAGACACCACGGCAGTTTTAATAGTAAATGCCGGATCTTCATTACGGGGGAGTTTCTCATAGCTGATGACACCCGCCGCCATTAACAGCAGCATAAAAAAGGCGATCAGCGACTAGTGATTCAGCGCCCAGGCTGAAAGGTTGAAGGCCCCGACAGGGGAAGACGGTTTCATTCGCTCTCCTCCCCGGGCATGACTTTTTCACCTTCACGGAGTTTACTCACACCGGCAATGACCACCCTTTCGCCAGGCTGTACACCGGCGGAGATAAATATTTCAGAGGTACTGTAACGTCCCACAACGACCGGCCGTAAATGCAGCGTCAGCGTTTTCTCATCAACCACAAAAACAGCCGGTTTATTCCCGGTACGGGTCAGCGCAGAGGCAGGCAATGCAATCAGACGCGGACCTGACGCATTAAGTGTGAGTTGAACACTGGCACCGAGTGCCATGGCCGGTGGCGGGTTATCCAGGGTGATGCGAAGGCGCCAGGTACGGGTTTGCGGGTCGGCCTGCGGGCTGACGTCGCGGAAATGCCCCTGCGCCACCACGGAAGGGGCCGAAAGTAACGATACATTAAACTGACTGTCAGCTTGCTGAGGGACAGACTGGGGATCGGCCACATCAAATACGGCATCGCGAATGCTGCCACTGGCCAGGGTGATCACCGACTGTCCGGCACTGACCACTTGTCCTGCCGACGCGCTGACCTGGGTGATCACCCCGTCAGCCGGAGCCGTGAGTTTTGTCCAGGATACGTTTTCCTGCGCATTTTTGAGCGCATCTTCACTGCTCTGACGCTTCGCGCGGGCAGCCTGCCAGTCAGCTTGCGCACTATCGAGCTGCGTGCGTGCGATAGCCCCTGAAGGCATCAGTAACTGCATACGCCTGAGATTGAGCGCCGCAACCTGCTCTGCGGCGCGGGCGCTGTTCAGGTCGGCCTGCGCACTGCTGAGCTGGTTGCGGCTGGTATCGCTTTCTTGCGTAGCGAGAACCTGACCGGCGATCACGCGGTCCCCCACCTCAGCCTGCCGCGTCAGAATACGCCCGTCCAGCCGGAATCCGAGCGTGACCTCTTCATGGGGGCGTATTTCACCCGTTTGAATCAGGGAGCCCAAAGCGACAGGAGGCGGTGCGATGATCGCACGCACCGGCCTGACAGAGGGCGCTTGTTTATGGGCTTTTTCACCACAACCTGTCAGCACAATGGCAACGATGATCAGACAGGCGGCGGGAATAAAGGGAAGCATACGACCGGAGGCGGATAAATGGCGAACGGCGTGACGCGCATAATCGGTGAAGGTAACAGCCATGACAGTCTTCCTGAATTGAGATATCGCTATTCAATCCAATCACTGTCCAGATTCCCGTAATATTTCATCAAGAAACCATCAAGATGAGCACTTTTTTGCACGATTGCTGACCGGCACAGCGACAGCGCATGTGCAGCGCTTAAATGCAGCACATCGGCATCATCTTCCCTAATCAGAGTCCGCCAGGTCTGCACAGGGGGCGTCTTGACGGTTTCTTCATAATTCCCCGACAGTTTATTGACACTGCCTCTTCATACTTCGGGTTTCAGACGCGGCTGCAATCCGCTACGAACCAACGTTTGGGTGATGAGGAATCACAATGATATCCAGAAAATTAATGCTGCAGATGACCTGTTTCAGCCTGTCCGCCACAGTGCTGCAGGCAATGGCCGACAACACTCCGCCTGCGCCAACCTTTACCGTCGGCATGGGCGCACAAAGCGCGCCGCGCTACAGCGGTTCCGATCAGCGCCACTGGCTGGTCGCGCCGGTCATTCAGGCACGCGATGGTGCCTTTTTCTTCGATTCGCTGAAAGGTGTGGGTTATGACCTGCAGGCGGATAACGGCCTGTATCTGGAGCATACGCTGGGATACAGCCTCGGGCGGACAGACAGAAACTCCACCTGGCGGGATGGCTCGAATAAGCTCAAAGGCATGGGGAATATCGATGTAACCATGAATACCGCGCTCGCGGTGGGCTGGTCAGCCACGCCGTGGCTGTCTTTTGAAGGCAAAGCCACTCTGCCACTGACGGACGGGCAAGGTGTGCATTATCAGACTTCCGTCACGGTGCTGCCGCTGCAAAACGACACTGACACTGTTGCACTTCAGTCGGCGGCGCTCTTTGGCGACCAGCGCTATATGAACACCTTTTATGGTGTGAGCCGCGAACAAAGCAACCGCACTGACTTCGCGCCTTATCAGTCCGCCGGGGGTTTCTATGGCGTGGACAGCAGCCTGACCTGGAGTCACCAGTTCACGTCGCACTGGGGTGGCGTTGTCAGTGCCGATTACACCTGGCTGGATGACAAAGCCGGTAACAGCCCGATTGTCGTTAAGCGCGGCGGCACGACTTACAATTTTGGTGTGCTTTATACCTTCTGACAGCCTGAACATGAACCTATGAAAAGTCGTCCTGAACGGCGACTTTTCATACGCCCAAAATCACTTACTTTCCTGCATAATAAAGGCGGCTCAGATGAAAGGAGATATCACAATGCTGGTTTCGATTATTTTGTTTTATATTTTTTCATACTATTGCGTCTTTTTGATGTTATCCCCTCCCGGATTCGGCGGTCATTGCCGCCATATTATGAATATCCTCTTAAGCTGAAAACATACACAGGAGTAGTTTACTCCGGGTAAGGATTACACCCACAATTCACCCAGAAAATAGTCCCAGTGCACGGGGGATATCTGTATTCTCCCGTTACATGGCGTGAGGGTTATTTCACTAAAAAAAACCTGATGCTTATTGGCAATAAAATCCACCCGGCAATAGGCAATACCTTCTGCCAGCTTTTCAGCAAGGGTTATCATATGGCGATAAAAAATGGGTTCAGTGATTTTATGCGGGGCATTATTATACCCCATGGTGAGCGGAAGAAGTTTCCAGTGCGGATCATAAACATTGACATACTCATTATTCATGGCATCGGTAAAATCAGCCTCGGTAATGTGTGCTTTGCCTGAAAAACAATGAACACGATAGACTTCAGGAATAAGGTGTAAGGGTTCACCCCCGAAGACATCGATAAATTTTTCGCAGATTATGTAGGGTTTTATGTTTTTGTAGTGCCATTCACGCGTGACATAATACATATTCTTGTTAAGGTGGGCGTTAAGCTTTTTCTTTGCCGCCCGCTCATCGAACTGATGTTTATTTTTGCAGATAATCGCGCTGCCACTGTCATGACTACACTTCAACACAAATTGCTCAGGAAGTTCTGATAAATCAATCAATTCAGCCCTTTCGTAGCACCCAAGAAGCGGGACAAGATAATCCTCTCCAATCTTCGTTTTCACATACTCGCGGACGGCGACTTTATCTGCCAGCATCGTAAAGAAAGGGTCTCTTTCAAAGATCATCCTGTTATTTATCTTTTCATTCAGGCTTTGCGGGTTTTCAAAATCAGGCACCCGGCGAAACTCCTCGAGGTGTTTTCGTTTGCGATAACGTAAATCGCTGATAAAAAAAGTACGAACTAGCTTCAGTTTGTACTCTAACTTCTTTAAGACCATTTTATAAGGTTTCATGTGATTGTTCCCCGGATGAATATACATGCCATGAAATACTCACTCAGGAACATCAATATTTCGTCAAGGAAAACACAATGTATCGTTAACACAACACAAAAACATATGAAGCATACTACATATTAGACACCTAACTTATCGGTGAAAAAAATTATATTAAAGCCTGTTTTGATGATATTTATTTACAATAAAATCAGTGACGCCTCTTCCCGCTACAGATATCTTTGCAAAGAAATAAAAATCAACCACTAAATCTCATCGGATAATTAAATACAAGTCCATACATTAATTAAAATATAAAGGAATGATTTACAATGGCGCCTTATAAAAATTATACAGTACGAGACAGGCATCTCCCTTATTTTTCATGCCTGATGTTAACCGGGGTATTGATTATTGCACCCATCACCAGCGCCCGGGCAGAAGCAGTTCCGCCATTCATTCATCCGGGGCTTCTGCATACCCGGAAGGATTTTGAACGGATGCATACCAAAGTGACACAAGGCGCTCAGCCCTATATCGATGGCTGGCAGAAATTACGGGGAAATAAGCATGCATCCCTTGACTGGCACCCCAACCCGCAGGCCGTGATCTATCGCGGAAATTTTGACCGTGGTGTAACACGCCAAAACGGCTAAATTATTTATCCCCCCTTTTCCAACGACTGCGGTACCGGTGTCTAAAGCCGCTTAATGATACGGGCCGGATTCCCCCCCACGACGCAATTAAACGGCACATCTTTTGTCACAACCGCACCGGAAGCCACCACCACATTATCTCCCAGGGTGACACCTGGGTTGATCACCGCACGCCCCCCGATCCACACGTTATTACCAATGGTCACCGGTTTGCCGAACTCTTTCCCGCTTATGCGCATCTGAGCGTCAAGCGGATGGGTGGCGGTATAGATGTGCACTCCAGGTGCCAGCATACAGTTATCACCAATACGCACCTCGCATACGTCAAGGATCACACAATCAAAATTGGCGTAGAAATTTTTGCCCACATGAATGTTATAACCATAATCACAGCGGAAAGTCGGCTCGATATACGCACCCTGATGGCTCCCTAACAACTCGCTAAGCCACTGCTTGCGCAGTTCTTCATCATCTGGCGATGAATGGTTGTAACCATGTAAAAGCTGGCGCGCGCGCCTGCGCTCACTGATCAGCAGCGCATCACCGCTCTCATAAAGCTCACCGGCGATCATTTTTTGTTTTTCTATACTCAATGTCATATTGCGATATCCTTTATTGATGCGCTCACGCCAATGGCCTGCGCCAGGTTTTTACGGTAACCGGTGTTTAGAAAAGATATTTAAAACGCACGCGTGCGCCATAACGGTCATCCGTATTACCCGTTTTAACCGACGGTGTTTCAAGCCAGGAAGCATATGCCCCCAGGTAAATATTGAAGTTAGGCATATCCATGATATCAGGCAGGTGCCATGAAGTATGAAGGGTATGAATATCATACTTACCCGGCGCCAGAATCGCACAGTCGTTGTCGCAGTCACCGGCCACCCCGGCCATATTGAACTTGTCGATATTGTTGTGCGCGTAGATGTAACCCACTTCCACGCGATGCCATAAGGCATTGATGCCTGCGCTGAAATCTTTTTCGTCAGCAGCGTCGAGATAAGCCGTGCTCAGGTTAACGACCGCACCGTTTTCTGCATCAGTTTTAAGCGTGTTCCAGCTCATCGTCATGCCGTAACCGGTCCGGTTCGACTGGTCAACCCAAACACCCTGCGTATTCTGATATCCATAGGCATTATTCACCAGGTTGCTTTCGACCGCGGCGGCGACTGACCACTCGCCGGATTGCCAGGCCATAACCGGGCGGGCATAAACCACATTTTTACGGTTATCTAACGCATTGCCATGATAGTTATTGTCGACAAATAGCGAACTGCCATCTTCTATAAGCGTGTTGAGTTCAAAATACCAGTTATCGAGTGTCTTACTGAGCAGGAAGTTGCCACCGCTGCTGCTGCGCCCGCGACCCTCTTTCATCATATAGATATAACCGTAACCGTCACTGTAGAGATCGTTAGCGGTATTACCGGAATATTCAATGAACGTATCCTGATTCAGCGGGAACATATCCCAGGCCTCGAAGCGACCTATTTTAATTTTCCAGTCATCCTGCTGACCAAAGAAAAATGCCGCATCATCGAGGTTCATTTTTCCTTTTATATCAGCCAATGGCTGAACGCTGAATCCGGCATATTTTCCATTAACCCCATTTCGCAGACCATCAAACCCCAGGAGAATACGGCCATTCATATCCCAGCGCTCTTTATTTCCCGGCGCCCAGTTTTTATTTGTGCTGGTTTTTATCGACGTCAGGCTGCCCGTGCGGCTGGCACCATCCATATTAAATTCAACATCTCCATAAAATTTAATATTACCATTCCCGGTGAGCTGAAGCGCGGGAGCCGCAGGAGCCGCGGGCGTATTGTTTACCACGGGGGGCAATTGTTTTTCCTGCCTGAGGGCGCGGATTTCTGCCTCCGCACCCGCCGCGCGCTGCTCCGTGACTTTCAGCCGCTGCTCCATTTGTTCAAGCCGTTGTTCGAGGGAAAGCGTACCCTGTGCATGGGCTACCGAGGTACATACAGACGTCAAAATACATCCGACCCAGATTTTATTCATCGGAAAAGACCTTCTTATTATTTATATTAATGTGTCATTTTTGTATAAATACAGCCCGAAGATAAACGCAGTAATAACCCGCCCATCATCAAAGACGGGTTATTTGCGATACTGGATAGGGCTTATTCCAGCTGCCAGGCTCCGGCATCTGATAATGTCGCTGTTCCATGCCAGGCAAATAAGCTTAATTCGCGACGATCGGCATCAGGGTATATTCGGCTACTGAGGCATGCCTCGCCGTCATTAACGAATACCTCGACCGAAGAGCTGTCAATAAACATACGTAAAACCAGAGGAACGCCGGGCACCAACGGTACACTGCGTGTGCCACATAATCCGTACTGCGGATAGCGGCGCTCAAGCACCAGACGCTGCATCTGCGTATCAACATAAACACGCAGACCTTGCCCCAGGCTAAGACCATACTGTTCCGCATCACTGTTTGCGCAATCCCAGTGAAGCACGACCTCCATGGCTTCCCCTTTGTCCGCCATTAATGTCTGCTGGTTTTTCAAGGTACTGACAGGCCACGGGAACCAGGCCTGACGCAGGGCTTCCACCTCTTTTGCGGGGCGCATTTGCAGACGATTGTCCTCAGTAAGAGTCAGCTCACGCGGAAGAGACAACATCCCGGACCAGCCGTCCTGTTGCTCCGGCATCGGCGACTCCCACATATTCAGCCAGCCAATCACGATGCGGCGGCCATCCGGCGTCAGGAAACTCTGCGGGGCATAAAAGTCGTGTCCGTGATCCATTTCGGCAAATTCCCCTGCGCGGACAAACGGCTCTCCGGGCTGCCAGTCGCCCACCAGATAACCGCTCTGGAACAGATTGCGGTTCTCAAAACCCTGCGCGGCTATACCCTGTGGAGAAAACATCAGGACGCGTTTGCCATTGAGGGTAAAGAAATCAGGGCACTCCCACATAAAGCCCATACCGGCTTGCGCCTCATCCAGGATCCCTTCATCCTGCCACTGACGCAAATCGGCTGAACGATACAATCGTATTTGCCCGGTATCGCCAACGCGCGCACCGACGACCATGTACCAGCTATCCCCTTCGCGCCAGACCTTAGGGTCGCGGAAATGATGCAAGTCCGCCGGGGTATCGATAATGATCCCCTCACGTTTAAAGTGAACACCATCGCGACTGGTTGCCAGACACTGCACCTGATAAAGGTTCTCATCATTACCGGCGTCGCCGTGAAATTTATGTCCGGTGTAAATCAGCGCCAGGGTATCGCCATCCACCACCGCCGAACCCGAAAAACACCCGTCTTTGTCTTCTGGTCCTTCCGGGGCCAGGGCAACGGGTAAGTGCTCCCAGTGAAGCAAATCTTTACTCCGCGCGTGCCCCCAGTGCATCGCCCCCCACTGAGGAGAATAAGGATGATGCTGATAAAATGCATGATACCAGCCATCAAACCAGATCAGGCCATTAGGATCGTTAACCCAGCCAGCCCTTGCGGCAAGGTGATAACGCGGGTACCAGCGCAGGTTTAGCATCTCGCGCTTAGCCTGAAGTTCCTGTTCAGCGTTAGCAATTGTATAGGTCATCGTTTTCTCTCTTTTCATTCAGATAGTAGAAAGTTGTGGTATCTGCGGATCCATTGAGGGTTTACCGGAACGCAACAGGAAAATAGAAATAAAGGTGATGCAGAACACCATTAACCCCATGAACAGATAGGACTGAGCAAATCCATATTTTTCGTAGCTGTAGCCAGCGAGGGGTGACAATACGGTGGCAATTACGGATCCCGTACAGGCAAAACCCACCAGATAGAGCGTGGATGAGAGTCGTTTATCGAAGTTAAGGCTGTTGTATTTGAAGATAGAGATAAGCAGTATCGGGAGTTCAACCGCATGCAGCAGCTTGGTGATAGAGATAAGCAGAGGGCCTTCCACTAATCCGGAGGCGACCATGCGCATCGCCATCACCATGCCGGCGAAAATCAGACCATTTTTAGCACCTAGACGATTGACCAGCCATGGTGCACAGAACATGCCTGCGGCCTCCAGGAATACCTGAAACGAATTAAGATAGCCGTACATCGCATTCCCTTCATGTTGCGTCGGGAACTGTGAGGAAAAATAGACCGGGAACTGTTGATCGTAGACGCCGTAAATACAGGTGCCGACCACAAAGAATACCAGCGCCCAGAAACGCGGCAGGGTCAGCAGGCGTAATGCATCCTCAAGCGTGACTTTCCCCCCCGCCACGGCTTCCTGCATGGCATGGGGCGCAGAAGAGACGCGTAAACGCATCAAAAGTATGAAGAAGACCAGACCAGAACAGCTGGCAACCGCGAAATTTAATTTCGGGTTAATATTAAACAATAACCCGGCGAAAAAGGTTGCCACAGCCCAACCCAGCGACCCCCACATCCTTGCTTTTCCGAATTCAAACTGGCTCTGACGGGCGACACGCTCGGTGTAAGACTCAAGGACACCAATACCGCCATTGAACGTCAGACCGATATAGATGCCGCCAAAAAAACTGCCCAGAAAGACGTTAATTTTCAGTAGATGGCCAAAAAGCAGATAGGCCGGACCGGAAAAAATTAATAATGCCGTGATAAACCAGAGCAAATTCTTACGCAGCCCCAGCTTATCCTGAATAAAACCATAACAAATTTGCACAAACAGAGTGGAAAAAGACACCACTGAAAAAATTATCCCGGTATCCCCTGCTTTCAGACCGACTTCCTGATGTAGCCAAATCGAGAGCAGTGAGCCTGTAGAGGACCAGGTTACAAAGAAAAAGAACAATAAAGCGCTGAGTATCAGATAACTTTGAGAATGACGGGTTTTCATCATGGCAATCTCATGCTGAGGTGGAGCGCAAATGATAACGTTAACATAAAATAAGGCGCATGCCGTTTTGCTGTAATTCTAGATGTTAATCACAAAAGTTAACGTTAACATAAGCAGTATGAGATCATGATCAACTTTTCTTATTCACTGCAACCCACACCCGGACACCAAAATCACGTATGATCCTTTTACATCAGCAAGTTAGTTTTATAACCTGTGGCGTAATGAGCAGGCAGGAGCAAAAAGAATGGCGTCCCTGAAAGATGTGGCAAAACTGGCAAACGTGTCGTTGATGACGGTTTCCAGAGCACTAAACTCGCCGGAACGTCTAAAGCCGGAGACCTTGTCACGCGTACAGTCTGCTATCGATGCAACGAATTACGTGCCCGATTTATCGGCCAAAAAAATACGCGGCGCTCACGCGATTGCAAAAACCATCGGTGTGCTGGCACTTGATACTGTCACCACCCCCTTTTCAGTGGAAATCACACTCTCCATCGAAGAAACCGCGCGTGCGCATGGCTGGAACAGCTTTGTGGTTAACATGTTTTCGGATGACAGCCCGGAAAATATCGTTGATTTGCTTCTCTCACACCGACCGGATGGCATTATCTATACAACAATGGGATTGCGACAGGTGCCGCTACCCGAGAAGTTGTTAAACCTTCCCTGTGTGCTCGCCAATTGCGAAAGTCTGCATCAGCAGGTAGCGAGTTATATTCCGGATGACGAACATGGACAATATGCAGCGGTACGTGCACTTTTGTCTGCAGGCTATCGTCGTCCGCTCTGCTTACATTTGCCTGCAACACATCTTGCTACTGTCAGACGCCGCAAAGGTCTGGAACAAGCATGTATGGAGGCGGGGCTGGCTCCTGAGACACTCGACCACTATTACATGGAATATGGCGATGAACATTATCGGGATATTCCGGCGGTTGTGCAGGCACATATTTATCAGCAAAAGCCCTTGTTCGATTCGGTGATTTGCGGTAACGATCGCATCGCGTTTATGGTGTACCAGACGCTCCTGGCGCAAGGTCTGAGGATCCCCGAAGATGTGGCAATTATAGGTTACGATAATATGGTGGGGATCGGTGATTTGTTCCTGCCGTCGTTGTCAACGGTACAATTACCCCATTATGAAATTGGCAGGCTCAGCGCGCTTCACATTATCGAAGGTAAATCCCATCGCGATATAATCAAAGTTGACAGCCCGTTACTGCTCCGTCAGTCAATGAATACAGTAAAATGAATATCTGACTAGTCCTGATATATGTTGACACTTTCAGCCTTAAAACGCCTGATGCATTTCATCGGGCGTTTTGTATTTTAACGACAGATGGGGACGCCGGGTGTTGTAGATTTCTACCGACTTTCTGACCATCATCTTAAACAGGCGGTCCCTTCCAACATGCTGTGCAGATTCGGAAGCCTATGATAATGTGGTCAGTTCTTACAGGAGAGGGGGAGAATCAGTCGAGTTGACTCTATTTATGTATCCACGTCCTACGGTGTAGCTACCTTGAATATCATAATGGTCTTGCGCCAGGCGGGAAGTCATCTCACCTTTCTCGACCTGTTCAATAACGATCAATCTAGAGAGTAATCGTGTTGCGTGTGTTTAACATATTGGTTCATTACATTGTCCTCAGTATACGAGTTAAATGTGTCGACTTTATTTAGGACGGACACAAATACGATAATAGAAAAATAAAAAAAAGCGCTGATTCATCAGGTGACCAGCGCCAAAAACTTCTTTAATATTACTACTGCGTCCAGACGTTCCTGAACTTAATAAGTATAGTCTAGTTTATAATAAACCGGATCTTTTATTTCCATCACCCTGATTAAGTTGATTATTTAGATAAAATAACGTCTGAGTTCGTATTTATACTCTATAAATATAGAGATACCCTTACAATTTATAAAAATCCTCACATAGAGGTATCCGATAGGTGGGTAAATGTGCATTGATAATAAAGGGGAATTGCAACACCATTTAATATTAGCTCACTATTCATACAATCACTATCAATATGTGATCTGCCGCATTTTTACAATAAGGGAAAACAACGGTCAAACCAGTTTAAATACATGTAAATCAAGTAGTTGAAATTTATTCGTGATAATTAAAAATTAAACCCTAAGGTAAATTAATTTTTTACCGATAAGTATTTTAGCTACAAGGCGTCAACACCTGGGAATACTAAAATAATACAAAAAACATATTCATATGTTAACCAAGGACTTTTATTATGTTCAATAATCTGGCTTTCAGAAACTTTTCAATAGGAAAAAAGCTATTCTCCGGTTTTATCATATTGATTATTCTTATCTCAGGCATGTCTGTTTACAGTATTTACTCGTTTAAAATCATACAAGCAAATGCGGAAAAAACCGATGTAGTCAACAAAATTGGCCACTTACTGGACATTGCCAGACGAAATCGCCTGCTCTTTCAACAGACAGGGGATGAACAGGCGATGAAAGCAAATGGCGAGGCTATCAGCAATATGCAGTCTTTGACGCGAAAATCAGAAGACCGGCGCTGTCTCCGGCCACGAATGGTTCGCTCAATGATGACTGGACTTCATTTTAAGTTCAGTAACAGTGGTTCCCCACAGTATTAGCTAGACAAAACAAAGGACGTTCGGGAAATTCCGGCGGAATATTAATAAATTCAACAATGCAGGCAAGGTTTATAATGACTGAATTAAATGCTTACGGCCAGACATTGGGTAAAGAATTACCCGACTGGCAGCCACGTGCACTCCCCCAAAAAATTATCCTCAGAGGTAAATATTGCTATCTTGAGCCGATTGACGTTAAGCATAGCCGGGACTTATTTGATGCCTGGCACAGTATTGATGACGAACGTGACTGGACGTACTTTCATATTAAACGCCCCGTCACTATCAAACAGTGCGATTACTACATCGCCTCCCTTGCCGCAAGCAAGGATCCGTTGTTTTATGCAGTGATCAATATATCCACGGGTAAGGCGGTTGGATTTCTCGCGTTACAACGAATGGATCCTGATAACGGTTCTGTAGAAATAGGCTGGATTAACTGGTCACCGCTGATGAAACGGACCTTCTGTAGTACCGAAGCCATATTCCTTTTACTCTATTACACGCTGGAAACATTACAGTATCGTCGTTGTGGATGGAAATGTGACAGCCTGCATGAGGCAGCGATCAGTGCGGCAGAGAGGCTCGGCTTTACCTATGAAGGTACTCTCAGGCAGACGCAGGTTTCAAAGGGGCATAGCCGTGATGTCCGCTGGTACTCTATCATTGACTCAGAATGGGATGGGATCAGACAGGCCATGGAGCTTTGGTTAAGCCCTTCCAATCTTGACGAACGGAGAAAACAAAAACACCGGTTGGCCGAATTTATGCCCCACCTCTAGCAGGGAAATCATTGACCACAATGCGCACTGCAGATCTGGATAGCAGTGCGCATCATAGCTTAAGGTCTGCACCTGATTATCTGAAGACGGGTGGCTCCCCTCCTCCCGTTAATTTTTAACTCACTTTCCTTTTTATCCACTTTTCCACAGTCCAGATCCAATAATAAGATCCTATAGAGATCATCTAATAGATCAAAAGAGATCCCCGCTTCGCTACAGGCCTTGTGCTATAAGGGATTGATCGACATTAGAAACCACTATAATGAGTAAAGCGACCACTATAGAGAGCCTGGTAACCACTATGAACAGCAAGTTAACTTCGCTGGTGAGTGACTAAAAACCACTAGAGTGAGTAAACCATCATCAGTACTGTGCATAATGTTTTTCCTAAAGGAATGAGATAATTGTCTGAAAAATAAATGACAAGTCTTCCGGCTGTCCGAAGACGTTTAATGATGTCCACAGTTTATGCACCTGCCAGATACGGGGCTGCAATGGTCATTGTGGATCCTTATCGGAAAATTTAACCTTATGTTTTTAAAGTTATCCTCTTGTTAGATCCAATAATAAGATCCAAATAGAACCTAAAAGACCCAAAGAGATCCCCGCGCCTCTGGAGGCCTTGTCCTATATGGGTAAAATGAAGATCGTTAACCGCTATAGGCAGTAAAACAACCACTATAAAGAGCAAACTAACCACTATGTTTTGTGGTAAAACCGCTATAGTGAGTGTTAGTATCCACTGTATCGTGTACAGAGAGACTCTTATGCACATTCATCGTGAGAGCAGATAATGTCTGGAAATGAGCCAAAAAACATTGAGATAGCGAAAGCTTTCGCAGAAACTGATAAGCGAACAGGTGAACTTGTTACGCTGGTTCCTAACAGCAATAACACGGTTCAGCCCGTAGCCCTTATGCGGTTGGGCTTATTTGTACCCACGTTGAAATCGACTGCCCGGGGTCGTAAAGGCCAGATGAATTCCATGGATGTCACTTCGGAGCTCAAGCAGCTTTCGATCGTCAAGTCTGAAGGATATGAAAACATCAAGATCACCGGTGCCCGGCTTGATATGGATAATGATTTCAAGACATGGGTCGGGATCATTCATGCCTTTGCCAAGCATAAGGTCCTGGGAGACTCTGTATACCTGCCTTTCGTTGAGTTCGCTAAATTATGTGGCATTCCTTCCGCGCGCTCCTCAGCGAAGCTCAGGGCGCGTTTGGAAGCCTCTCTGGAACGTATCGCAACAAACACGTTGTCGTTTTCCAATAAGGAGGGGGACTATTATGTTACTCACCTTGTTCAGTCAGCAAAATATAGCCCGAAAAAGGATGTTGTCGAGTTACAGGCGGATCCGAAGATTTTTGAGTTGTATCAGTTCGATAAGAAAGTTCTTCTTCAGCTCAGGGCAATCAACGAGCTATCTCGCAAGGAGTCGGCGCAGGCTCTCTATACCTTTATTGAAAGCCTGCCGACAGATCCCGCTCCCATATCCATGTCGCGCCTGCGTGCCCGCCTTAATCTGACATCACGAGCGATCACTCAGAACGCTACTGTTCGTAAGGCAATGGAACAACTTAAGGCCATTGGCTATCTCGACTATACGGAGGTCAAACGCGGTAAAGCCGTGTATTTCTGTATCCACTATAGGCGGCCAAAATTACGACCAGCTCAGATCCCGACGGGTATAGGCGATGATGTCTACGATGTCCTGGACGACGAACATATTATTGATATCCCTGCCGAGAAAGATGTCGATTCTGGCGCGCCGCGTGAGATGGTCATGCTGACGAAAGAAGAACTTGAGTTGCTTGAACAACTTCGACAGGCAAAGAAATAGCATCGACATCTTCGTTATCCCTCTGACCTGAAGCCTGTTGTGTTATCAGCAGGCTTTTTTTCATAACCCCTGTGGTAAGCAAATTAACCACTGTAGTGAGAAGCGCAACCACTGCAATCAGCAAACTCAGCGATTATGAAATCCGACAACCACTGCTGTTAGTAATCTTTACTCGCTCTAGTGGTTGTTTGTGTGTTCTGCCCTAACCCCCCTAGTAGTCACTAACCTGAAGCCCCTTATGATACTTAGGTTAGTACTTGCTTACATTTGTCACTTCACCTCTATTTACTCTTTCCAGTGGTTAATGCTCTCCATAGTGGTTTTACTCACTTTAGTGGATATTACTCTCTGCAGTGGTTGCTTCTCACTACAGTGGTTTCAAATTCCGTGTAAGTTCTTATACTCACTCTAGTGGTTAATGCTCTCTATAGTGGATATTATTAATGTCTGAGTTTTTAGCTGCTTAAAGTGTTTTGGAAGAGGTTTGAGACAGTGTCACTTTTACCGGGATACTTTTAAGACCACTTTCCTGATGTCCACTTAACGAGCTGAGGAATGACCCTACCCCCAGGAATCTACACCCCTTCAGAAACAGGATTCCGGCCTTTACGCGGAGATTGTACAGATGGGAAAGTCAGGTTTCAGGTGGGATAACGCTCTCTCTTCCGCTTTGGGTCATTCATCGGAGTGGCCAAATAATCGCAGAAATTGGCGTGCATAAAGTCTACGAAGACGCGCACCTTTGGCGTCATTTTTCGGTTGCTTGGCCACATTATATGAATAGTATTAGCATCCGTTATGTAGGCATCCAGCAAGGTTTTCAGGCGTCCTTCAGCAACCGGGGTTCTGACAGAGAAGTCGGGCACACATGCGATCCCGCGCCCGGCAAGAGCCATATAAAGCAACGCGTCCAGGCTATTGCATACCATCGACAAGGGCAGCGAAGATATTGCTGTTGTACCGACTGTGTGTTCCAGTGGCCACTGGTATATTTTGCCAGTTGGCGTCCAACGATAGTGCAGGCATGCATGATTTAAAAGATCGTCCGGTTTTGTGGGCATACCTTTTTCTTTCAAATACGACGGTGCGGCTACAAGGCAGGCTCGATAGGGCCCCAGCGGGCGGGATACCAGACGTGAATCGCGAAGCGAGTTTCCCCTAATTACCACATCGAACCCTTCATCGATCACATCAACAAGTCGATCGGTGAAATCCAGATCGAGTTCAATCTCGGGATAGCGCGCCATGAATGCTGAGAGGACGGGCAGCGGCAACCCTGCTGAAAGCGCCAGCCCCACCCTTAGTCGTCCGCGTGGGTGTTGTGTCATTGCACTGAGTTCATCTTCCGCTGCCTGGATTTCCCCAAAAATGCGTCCGCACCTTTCGAGGAACATCTCTCCTTCTGAGGTAAGGCGGACGCTACGTGTGCTGCGCTGGAAAAGCCGCACGCCAACCCGCTCTTCAAGCCGGGAAATACTTTTACTGACTGCGGACGCAGAAATGCCAAGGGTTCGCCCCGCTTCGGCAAAACTCCGTGTCCTCGCTGTTTGAACAAACACCTCCAGCCCTCCCAGTGCGCTGAAACTATCCACAATCTCCTCCCGAAAATTTCATTACTGACATTTTTGTCATATCTGAAATGAACTTTACCCTGCTTAATGACGCACGATCAATGGCGTTAGGATGAACCTGAAAGGTGCCTGGTAAGAGACCAGACACTGGCTTAAATTCACTAATGAGGAGAATTTTTTCATGGTCACCACTGAGCATCTCGATGCGTATCTCAACGCTATGGGCAATCGTCACGTTGAAGGGCTCGAGGCCTATATGGCGGATAATGTCATACTTAGCAGCCCAATTGTTCCTGTTCCCTTTGAAGGAAAAGAACTCGTTTTTCAGATAGTTTCCCGGCTTCTTGAGACCATCGATGACTTTGAGCTGAAGCTCCTTTTTCGTGACGGAGCAGACTTTGTTGCAGTGTTCACCATCAAGTTTGGTGACCATATTATTGACGGCATGGACCACATGCATTTAGACGATATGGGTTTTATTGACAGCATGACTGTGGCATGGCGCCCACTTGCGTCAGTTGTCGCAGTGCAGCAAAAACTTGCTCCGAAACTGGGAGGCAAGCCGATGCAGTTGGTTCCTTTGGAATAATCAGGTTTAAACGCTAACAATGACAGTAGAATCGTAGCCTCAACTGCGCGCAGGAATGGCATTGCAACCGGTCAATCCTGCTGTCTGCCTTGCAAACTGCAGAATTCTACTTTAGCTATTTTTAGTTGCCGGTCTGACTATATCTGGCACAGCCTGCAACGACGTATATTTTAAACCTGAACAGGGCGACCGCCGCGGCAAGTGCAATTACTGTCGCAACCCAGTCTGTTCCCCCGTCAAAACTCTTTGGCCACAGTACATGATAGCCAAAAAACAGGGCCAGATTAAGGATGACACCCACAACAACTGCAGTGATAGCCGTCATCGGGTGCTCCCAGCCCAGAGTCAGATAGAGCGTTCCCATTGGGATAATCCACAGCACCGCCCCCCGGAATGACAATCCACATCAACCTGGACCACTTAAATAGGGTGTGTTCCGGTGCGGGTGTGTTGTCATCAATAATCGCTGTCCCATACGATTTATCGGTGCCACCGTGTGGCGCTTGCTATAATTGGCAACCGAATTATTCATAATTTATTGTTTTAAAGTGATTATTTTTAAATTAACTTTAGGTTACACTGTAACTTATAATGGCGGCAGGATTTTCATGGTTAATAAGTATTACTTCATACATATTAATTAGTCGATATTACTTCACATTTAGCCTTTGTGAGTTATTATTTAGGAAATGCTATTTTCGATATCACAGGTGACAAATGATCACGATTATTGGATGCAATAAAGGTGGGGCAGCCAAAACAACTACTGCTATCAATCTGGCTGTAGGTTTGGCACTTCGTGGCGAAGATGTCTGTCTCGTCGATGCCGACGTCCAGCGTTCGGCTTCAAGGTGGTATGCAGAACGTGAAGCGGCGGGTATTACCCCATCCATTACCCTGATTGAAAAACGAGATAACATTTCTCAAACGCTACGGAGCCTGGATGAAAAGTTTGCTCATGTCATTGTTGATGTTGCTGGACGCAACAGCCGTGAGCTAATCACCGGAGGCACGGTAGCGCATCAGATTATCGCCCCACACCAATGCTCACAGTTAGACCTTGATACTATGGTTGAATTGCAGCAGCAGTTGGAAAGTATGCGAGATCTCAATCCAGAGCTTAAGGCGTACTGCTATCAAAGTATGGCAACGACTAACCCGCTGTTGCAGGGCAATGAACGACATGAGTTTTTGGAATATGTTCGCGAGTTTGAAGGGCTCATTCCTTTGACTGCCACCGCATGTTACCGAAAGGTTTACCGCGATGTGATGTCCGAAGGTAAATCTGTACTTGAAACAACCAATGAAAAAGCCAAGGCAGAAGTGCTGGCATTGATGAATGAGGTATTTTAATGGCCTTAAAAAAACCCCCTTTTTCAAATCGTCGTGTTGTTACGGAAGCTGAGGCTGACGCGCTGGCCAACAGACTGGCTGACCGCCCTTATGGTGACGAAAAAGTTGTAGAACCGGCTCAGGAAATCCTGACCAGGACAACCATCTCAATACCTCAGAATACGCTGCGCGAGATTGAAGATCTTGCTCTCCATAATAAGCGTATCGGTGTTGCCCCAAAAAGCGTCAGCGCAATCATTCGCGACGCATTGGAAGCCTACCTAAAAAAGGTTTGATATCTTAATGGCATTGGCAGTTATGTATGATGCTGCCACTGTCAGGTTTGCAGGTAGAATTAGCTCTTTTAAAACTTCCCACCATTCTACAACTCCCCTCCCCCACCTGAAGTTACCGACCAACACAGCTTTAGCGTTGTGATAACACGCTGTTTTTATTTTAAAATTTGTTTCATAAGGTCTGCCATTCAATAACCTACTTATGATGTAATAAGTATTACTTAATAACCATGCAAAAATCTGTTTCCAATCGCTCATTACCCTATGACGTTTGGTTCTTCGAAACTGCGGTTTGTTGTTGAAGTTGTAACCCGCTTTAACGCCAATAAATAATAAGTATGAAATGTTAAGTATGTTATTTGTAGAGAGCCAGGTTTCCTTTAATCTTCAAGTAATTTCAGTTATTAAATAATATGTATGAAGTATGATAATGCAATTCATACCTCATACTTATGCATTCATAAATATTAATTATGAGGTGTTATTGATGAAAATTAAGTTAACAGAAATTTCAGGAACATTTAGAGGGTAGTTCAGGAATGAACTATCAGTCGTTGTAGAACGGAAGGAGTAAGAATAATAAGTAATATTTATTAATTGTGAAGTCATACTTCATGTTTAACCATTCATACTTAACACATAATCATCCAATATGAATGCTGACCTGTGCCCAGATTTATCCACAGAAACAGCGGGTAAGGCTTTGGAACAAAAATGGGTAATAATTTTTTGTTTAACCTGATAACCCCATCCCGAAATCCTGCTCCATTTTTCAGTAAGCAGGGCCTGAACCCCACCATTACAGAGGTGCATGAAGTCTTTTTTGTTCATAATATTTTTTTGTTCATGATTCGTGAACAAACATCAGGCGTGAACAAATGAAGCCTCAACGACTTGTCACAAAAGCTGCCGAAAATATGCCCTACGGCATCAGGTTAGATTATGAACTTACTGAAGGGGAGGGCGGTACTGATGGAAGCGCCACACTGACCACCTCGTATGGGCAGAAAACACATTTTACTCTGGAAGTAAAAACGGTCCACCGAATGGAGACCCTTTCTGGCGTTGAAAGACGGACTCTCACGCCAGTCAATAATTTGCCGGTGTTGCTGATTTGTAATCGGCTTTCCCCGGCGCTGGTGGATTACTGCTCGCAAAACCGCATTAACTTTATCGACAGCGCCGGAAATGCGCGCATTGATGTGCCGGGACTTTGCATCATGATCCAGGGAAAACAGGAAGAAAAAAAGGTTACTGCAGCAGGAGGGATATTCCCTGCTGGGGTCATGAAACTTCTGTTTGTTGTGCTTTCCGAACCTGATGCACTCAATAAAACCTATCGCCAGCTGGCAGAACTGTCGGGTATATCATTAGGAATGGTCAGTAAAGCGTTCGATGTTTTAGAGCAACGGCGGCATTACCGCAAGGCCAAAAGCGGCAGACGTCTCATGGATACTGATGGGCTTTGCGCTATGTGGATTAAAGATTACGCCCGTTCGCTAAAACCCCGGCTTGATCTGCTGACTGTGGAAGCCCCGAAATCCTGGGATCATCTGCCTCTGGAACCAGGGGAATATGCGGGCGGTGAACTCGCAGCTGCCTTACTCAGCGGCGGCTATCTGGCACCGGCTACAGGTATAATCTATACGCCATATTCTTTATTGGAGCGCCGGAATAAACTGGCATTAAAACCCGCGCGCGAACCAGGTTTACAGATTATGGCCAGCTTCTGGGGCTCACTGACACTTAATTCCCGGGCAAAAGCCATGCTTTGCCTTGGAGATTTGCTGGACGGCGGCGACGACAGGAGTCGTGAAGTCGCAAGGATCATCAATGACCAATATCTTAACCTTAAAGATTCCGCTCTCTTCAGTGACTGAAACCTTGCTGCTGCGGATCCATCATTCCTTTTGGCGGCGTTGCTGAGGCAAATAAAATTGCCTGGCCACCAGACCGGGAAGTTTTAATGGCGGTTGATGGTTTTGAGGAAGCATTCAGGCATACGGTATTGATAACAATGCAATCTGGTGAAGAGATCCCTTTTTTCTCAGTGCCTGGTCTCGCGCTGCTTAAGCTTTTCGCCTGGCGCGATCGTGGAGCGGCAAATGGAAAAGATGCGGCAGATCTTTATAAAATTATGAGCGAGTACGGGCAAATTGAGAATGAACGTGCTTTTGAAAACCCCGCAGAGTGTGACAAGCGTGACTGGGATATTGATCGTATGGGGGCATTTCTGCTAGGGAATGATATAGCGATGATGAGTAGTCGCGATTCTATGGACGAACTTTTTAAAATCGACGCAGATAAACTCACCGATGCAATCGTACGCCAGACCAGCACTGAAAGTGCTGAAGTGATAGAGCAAATTTGCTTCGATTTCTGGACCGGACTTCACCGCGAATAACCCTACGTTACAGACATAGCACCTGGTTCCCTCCGGTGCCGATGGCGGGTCTTACCGAA